>CAYFSK010000044.1:0-3086 GCA_964345805.1 uncultured Mycoplasma sp. | reverse complement strand
GCATTATAATTTTCCAACTAAAATAAATGAAAAATTATTAACTGATTAGTATAAGGAGAAAATATGTATAAAAGCGAAGAAGAATTTTTAAAAGCTTATAATCCAGCTTTCAAAAGAATTATTGCTAATAAAGTAAGAAAGACAAATAAAGTTAGGACTGGTGGAGGACACAGACCATCAGCATTATATGAATATAATGATAAGCAAGCAAAATAAAAAGGTTTAAAACCTTTTTATTTTTCATCAAGATATTCTTTGATATTTTTAAGTAAAGGAATACTAATGATTTTCTTTAGATATTCAGGAATATTATTATAATTTTCATATATTCCAAAAAGATGATCATAAGTATTTAAACAAGGATTATTTTCTATTAACAAAAGATAATCTTTTTCATTTAATTTCTTTAATAAATTATCAAGTTTATTATCAATATATACTATATATTCATTTATATTCATATTAACATTTCCTTCTTAAATATATATTATCATAAATTTTAAGATATAAATTATCTAAGATTGTCGAATTATGTCTTAAAAAATAAAAGAAAGTTAATTTAACTATTTTTATTATAAAAGAAATATGATATACTTGACTCATAATAGGAGTTGACTATAGTATGTTTGGAAAAATACTTTATTTAAGTGATAATGTAGCTTATGTAGAAAATAAAATTAATAATAATTTAAGTGGAGACTTATTAAATCTTCATTTAATATTTGAACATGATGGACAAAAGATTCTTGGTGAAATAACTGAAGTTAAGGCGGAATATATTGAAGTTCGTTTTTTAGGTGAATATATAGATGGCCGTTATAACAATGGTTTAATTAGAAAAGCTAGTTTAAATAGCACTATAAGAACAATTAATAGTGATGAGTTAATTGAATTAATTGGTATTGAAAACAGAAATTCCTTTTTACTTGGTAAAAGCTCAATATATAAAGATTTTAATGTATACCCTATAACAAATGACTTATTTTCTAATCACTTATGTATATTTGGTAACTCTGGTTCAGGTAAATCTTGTGGTGTTGCTAGAATAGTTCAAAACATATTAAGTAATAAAATGGCTTTTGCTCTTAATACTAATTTAATCTTTTTTGATTCTTTTGGGGAATATAAAAATGCTTTTGGTAGAGTAAAAGATATTAATCCTAGTTATAATTATAAATTTATTACATCAAATCCTAAAGATACTGAAGACGAGTTAATTAGCATTCCTGTTAATTTATTAACAGTAGATGATTATGCTGTTTTACTTCAAGGCGAAAAACACTCACAACTTACAATAATTAAAAGAGCTTTAAAATATGCTAATATCTTTGCTCTTGATAATGAAGAGTCTAATAAATATAAAAATAATATTATTGCTAAAGCTTTAATTGAAGTACTTTATAGTTCTAATACTAGTAAAAAGAAAAAAGATGATATTTTTATGATTATTAATACTTGTCATACTCCAGAATTTAATTTTGATACAGAGATTAAAGGGCTTGGTTATTCAAGAACATTTAGTGAATGTTTTATTATTGATAGTCATGGTAATTTTGGTGAAGAAGTATTAATAAACGAATATATTCTTAAGTTTATAGATGAAAGTTTAGAAAGCTTTGAAGTTCCAGAGGACGTTACATTTACTTTAAATGATTTTGCAAAAGCCTTAGATTTTACTTTAATTAGTGAGGGCTTTAACCAAAATAAAAATATGCATGATGATGCGCAAATACTTAAGGTAAGACTTGAAACTATTTTACATAATGAAGTAGGTAAGTTCTTTTCAGGAGAAAAACATGTTACAAGTGATGAATTCGTTAAATCACTAGTTCATGTAGAAGGTGGAGCTAAAGCCCAAATTATGAATATCAATCTAGAAACTTTAGATGATGCTTATGCTAAATCAATTGTTAAAATATATGCTCATATATTATTTGAATTTTCTAAGAATGCAAAACAAAGAGCTTCAATGCCATTTCACCTTTTCTTAGAAGAAGCGCATCGTTATGTACAACAAGATAGTGATGTGTTCTTACTTGGATATAATATTTTTGCAAGAATAGCTAAAGAAGGAAGAAAATATGGTGTTTTACTTAATATTATTTCTCAAAGACCAGTTGAAATTGATGAGACTGTTGTTTCACAATGTTCAAACTTCTTAATCTTTAAAATGACTCATGCTGTTGATATAAAATATATAAGTGAAATGCTTCCTAATATATCACAAGATGTAATTGAGAAAGCTAAAATATTGCAACCAGGAAATTGTGTTGCTTTTGGAAGTGCTTTTAAAATTCCTATGATTTGTAAACTTGAAATGCCAAATCCAAGACCATACTCATCAAGCTGTGATGTTACATCTTGTTGGACTGTGGAGAGTGGATCTGCAAATTACATGCCAGTAACACCAACTATTCCGCAAAGTGAGGCAGAAACATTTAGTTATCAAACAGCTAAAGTTGAAAACTTTATCTTAAACTCTGATATGATTTCTGAAGTTCCAATGTCTGGACCTGCTCCTGAAGTAAAGATGGCAACTCTTTTACCAGAAAAAGATAAAAGTCTTGTTAATGAAAATATTATTGAGGGGTCAAAGCCTTCGATAGCAAATACTGTTAGAGTACCAAATGTTATTAGTGCATCATCAAATGAAAATATTATTCAGAATCAAAATACAAATCCTGTATCAAGTGAAAATACATTTCAGCAAAACGTTGTTAATCCGAATGTAAATATAGTTCAAGAACCAGCGGTTACTCCACCAGTAGAAAATGTAAATGTACCAATATTAAATCCGATTGAAAGTTCAATTGATCCAAATTATACGGCATAAAAACATAATATAGACATACACTTAGGTGTATGTTTTTTAATGAAATAAAAACTCTACAAATCATAGAGATAGCTTTTTAAATTTGCATGCTACAATGAATTTAGAAGGAGATTATATGAACGAAAGTATATCAGTAATAGGTCTTGGACACTCTTTTATTCATCAACAAAAAGCTATTAAAAGAAGTTTTAAAAAAATGGAATTATGCAGGTCATATTTTTAAAAAAGAAGATATAGATAAAAGTCTTCCTTT
>CAYFSK010000043.1:0-3417 GCA_964345805.1 uncultured Mycoplasma sp. | reverse complement strand
AAAGGAAGACTTTTATCTATATCTTCTTTTTTAAAAATATGACCTGCATAATTCCCTTCTTTTGATACAGGAATAAATGAATCACAGCTATCGCATTTTAAAACATTATAATAAGATTTAGTATTATAAAAATTACCTGTTGCATGAATATTATTGTTAGTAATTTCAAGTATATATTTAACAGAATAATTATGTTTGTGTTTATCTACTTGTTTTGGCATATATGTATATTCTCTTTCATGCCATTTTTTAAACTTCATACTCATTTTATCACCAAGTTAATTATATCATGCATTAAACTTTTTATCTGTTTTTCTTGTTAAGAAAAATAATATACCAACCCACAAAAGAATACCTAAAGAAAGAAAAGCAGGATGAACTTTTCTTACTTCTTTTACTTCTTTTTCTTCTTCTTGCTGTTTAACATCTAAAACATTTTCAAGTTTCTCTTTAGAAATTATAGTTGCATTTAAGCTAGTATTTATACCCTCATTAGTATCACATCTTATATTAATCAAACTTGCTTCATAAAAATCATTGTTAGTTATAATAATTTCATTTTCAAAAGAAGCTATTTCTTCATATTTTATATAGGCTATTATTTTACTATCTTTTATTTCTATATTTTTAAATAAAGATGATGAGAATTTATTAATAACACAATTGTTTTCTAAATCAGCAATAACAACTCCCTTTTCTTCTTCATCAATATATACTGACGATATTTCTTTGCTATTATGATTATAAATAATAACAAAATCATTATTTTCTAAAGCACTAACTTTTATAGTAAATAACAATAGTAATACCATTAAATATTTCTTCATATTTTCTCCTATATAAAAAGTCTTTGTTTTATTTCTTCAAACAACCTTTTATGATAAGAAATACCAAATATAATTGCACTTATTATCGTTATTGGAAGGGCTGCATATATTGACCATGTCATATTAATTTTATTATATTTATAAAGATCAATTGCTATTTCTACTGCCATTAATGTATAACTACTAAAAAGAAGACTTATAGCTATCTTTCTTAAAAAATTACCTTTCTTTCTATTAATAAGAAAAGTAAATAAAAAGATATAAAGCCATAATATAGCTATGAAAGGACAAACTAAATATAAATACCAATTTAAACCACTATTAAGATAAGCTATTACAAATAATAATATTTCCATCCCAATAAAATTAATCATATGAGTTAAATAAATATTTCTTCTTAAAAAGTATTGTAAAAAACAAT
Organism: uncultured Mycoplasma sp.; assembly: GCA_964345805.1. Lineage (GTDB taxonomy): Bacteria > Bacillota_I > Bacilli_A > RF39 > UBA660 > UBA6448. Next base: position 2,169 of record CAYFSK010000043.1, on the reverse strand, counting down.
TAAAATAAGCTAAAGATAATAAAACATATATTGACCAAGTAACTTTACCTGTTATAGCTATATTACTAATTAAAACTACTAGTCCTATAGTAAGTAAGATAAGATTAATTAGTTTACCTACATAGTTATAATTAATATGTTTTAATTCCTCGATTGCTTTAGAATAAGCCACCTCTAATTCTTCTTCCCTATCAATTTTTTTCATTACTGGGGTATTACAAAGTGGGCACTTTTTTAATGCCTTTTTTAATTTAACACCACATTCTACGCAATATGTCATATTATTCTCCTTTATTACTTTCTATTTCAACCGGTACTCCTAGTTTTATTAATTTAGTAAAAAATATTCTTTCAAAAGCTGTTTCTTTTATTCTACTAGAAAAAGTCATAAATAATTTGTTATTATAACCAACACAAGAACAAGATCCTGACTTTCCTCTTGACCTTCCTATAATAAAACCCATCTCTTTTACAAAAGGAGTCATTTCTTCAGGTAAAGTAACATTACCAAGATTAGAAAAAACGGTTGTACATCCCCTATCTCCATATAACCATTCACTAAAATTCATAACATACTTTTTTATAAACATAGGTACTATTCTTAAAAAGAAGTTTTCAGGAAGTCTTACTGTCGATGTAATTTTAGCATTAATTCTTTTTTCACTAAACATTAATTTCATTTTACTTTTAACTTCATCTACTATTTCTTGAAATTTATAGTGTCCATATTTAGTTTCTACTGCTACATTAATAAAAGAAGTAAAATTTCTCATTGTCTTAGTATTATAAAGTTGTCTTAAATCAATAGGAACGGATATTATAATTGGTTTTCTTCTTTCAACTTTTTTCTTTCTTTTTTCCTGGATATCTTGAACAGAATCTATTAGTAATGAAACAATATATTCTGTAATAGTACAATTATATTCTTTGGCTTTTTCTTTTAATTTATCAGTGGGTATAATACCAGTAATAATATTAAGCATATGAATATGTTCTTTATTTCCTTTAATATGAAAGGCCTTCATCTTTTTACCAAGATCTTTAATATTTCTTGCATATTTTTTAAATTGATTAGTATATTCATCTTCCTTATATGCTTCATATGGATCAAGAACTTTATCATTATAACTTATTTTAATATTTTCTTTTAATCTTAAATATTCACCAGCTAAAGTAAGTAAAAAAACAAGTCCCCCTCTTCCATCAGTAATAGCATGAAATATCTCTATTGCAAGTCTTTTTTCAAAGACTCTTATTTTAAACATAAAATTATTATTTTCTTTAAAATTAATAGGTAATAAAGGATTTTTATAATCTTTTGTTATTGGTGGAAATCCTTTAGTAAATTTTAAATAACACCAAAAAACCCCGCTTTTTAGTGTATATCTAAAAGTAGGAAATCTTTTTATAACATTGCTTAAAGCTTCTTCAAGTAATTTAACATCTATTTTCTTATCAAATGTTACGGTCAATCTAAACATTGCTGCATATCTTCTTGATAAAGTTGATGGATATATAGTTGCAGCATTATCAAGTTTGATCCAATTGGGAATTCTTTTATCATTTACATTTTTCATAATAATCAGTCGCCTATAACTATTATACCAATTATTTTTTTAAAGTTAAAACATTACTATCCTTAGAGATTATTTGATAAGGATTTTTAGTTCTATATTTTGATATTTTCTTTCCTAAAGTTTCCATAACCCTCCATTTTTATAAATATTTAATATAATGCTTTAATTCATCAAGTATTATAACATTATTTTCATTATCATAGTTACCATATATTTCTATTTTATCATTTTTCCTAGCAAAGCTTTGATATTTCCATAAAGAAGATATTATTTCTATTTTTTTATTATCAAGAAGTGCAATTGCTCTTCTGGGTAAAAAATCAGTTAAACTATCATCAATAATAGTTAGCTTTAAAATAGTATCTACTCCTTTTTTTACTGGTTCTATATAACCATCTATGATAAATCTTGGTGTTGATAATACGCCGTTTTTAAGTTCTACCCCACTCCAGTTTCTTGCTATTATCTTTTTTAAATCAAACTTCTTTGAATATTAATCTTTATTTTTTTATTATTTTTTATTAAATCTTTAATAATATCTAAATGTTTATCAGGTGGTGTTAAAATAAGTGCTAGTTTGCTTGTTAATTGC
>CAYFSK010000042.1:0-4173 GCA_964345805.1 uncultured Mycoplasma sp. | reverse complement strand
AGTAAATATAAAGGTTTACGAGCATTTAAAAAATGGACTTACCTATATTTTTACCTATATGTAGAGGATAGGTAGAGTATTTTTTTACTCTAAATTATTCATTGTTTGGACGATTTCGTCCATTTTATTTTTAAATAAATGTGAATATGTATTAAGTGTTTCATCTATCTTTGCATGACCTAAGAATTTAGCTACAACCATTATACTAGCACCATTATTAATTAATACTGATGCACAACTATGTCTAAAGTCATGAATTCTAATTTGTTTAACACCAGCTAGTTGCGTATATTTATTTTTAGTATATCGTAATATATGAGCTGATAAAGGTTCTTTATCACCAAATACATACCATTTTTCGCTAAATCCATATTGTTTCTTTTCTCTAAGATATAATTCATGAATATCATCCATTACTTTTTGTGGAAGTGGAAGAGTTCTAGTACTTGTTCTTGTCTTAGGAGTTGTTAATATGTATTGTCTTGAATCTCCTTCTTGAACAACATTTTTAACAACTGATAGTTCATTATTATAGAAATCTATATTATCCCAAGTAAGTCCTCTTAATTCACCTCTACGAAGCCCACAGAAAAATAATACTTCAAATAGTGCTTTCCATTTTATATCATCTATAACTGATATAAATTGTTTAAACTCTTCCCAAGTATAGAATTTCATTTCTTCTGGTGGTCTATTAGGATTGTTGAACTTTTCCATTTTATTATAAATAGAGGTAAAGTTATAATCATGCCACTTAGTTCCATAATTAAGTATTGTCTTTAATAATTTATAATAACCATTCTTGGTTTTATCTCTTTGATCTAAAGCACCAATTCTTTTTCTCCATTGAATATAATGTTCAAGTTTTATCTCTTTGATCTTTAATTCATAGAATTCACTTAATTGTTTTATATTTCGTCTATATGATCTTAAAGTAGTTGCCTTAACTTTATCTTTCTTGTATTCATAAAACTCTTCATATAATTGTTTAAATGTCATATTAGTAACATTTATTTGTTTATTCTCAAGTCCAACTAAAAAATCACTTTCAGCTTTTATTGCTTCAGCTTTAGTCATATAGTTTTTAGATACATAAAGTTTAGTTAATCCATTTACTTTTATTCTGTCATAGAAACACCAACGTCTACCATCTTTGGTAGCTTTTTCTTTTGGTAATTGTCGTACAGCCGTTTTATACCTCCTTATTTTGCTATACGTTCGTATTACCTGTGACAATACTAGTATAGCGTGATCTTAATTTTTTGCATAATAAAACCAGGTATGGTTTTTCCATATCTAGTTCTTTTATTTTAAATTATTATTTTTGTGTATATCTACATTTTGGAAAATTACTACATCCTATAAAGGAACCATATTTTCCATTTCTCATTATTAGCTTTCCACCGCATTGTGGACAAATTCCGCCATCGGTTTTGATGCTTGCAATCTTTTGATTGATTTTTGTTTTTGCTAGATATTTTAATCGAGCAAGTATAACTCCAATTATTCCAACAACTAATAAAACGATAAAAAGGGGTATTACTGCTTTTACTAAAGCCCAGCTTAATTCATTCATTTCTTAAATCCTCCTAGTATTTTTTTGTATACTTGCAATCTGGATAATTACTGCATCCCATGAATTTTCCGTATTGTCCAGATCTTGGTACTAATCTTCCTCCGCATTTTGGACATTTATATATATTTCTTTTTAGTTCTGTATTTGTTTCCATTAGATATTTATAATCTGATTCTAATTCGTTAGTAAATATAGATTTGTTATTTTCGACTGTTAATAGCAATGTTTGTTTTCTTGATCTCGTTAATGCTACGTAGAAAAGTCTTCTTTCTTCTGCATATGAGTATTCATCAAGTCCACTAGCTAATAATAGTTTTATTAATGGTAGATCATTAATTTTACTTGGAAATCCCATACCATAGTTTTTGTTATTCAATATTACTACATAGTCAGCTTGTAATCCTTTTGACTTATGTACAGTTAGAAATTTAATTTTAAGATCTTTTCTTTTATAATATGTAATATCTATAGTATTATCTTGTACATTAAATTTTAAAGCAAAATTATTGTTATTTTTTAATATATCAATATCAAATGAATATCGTCCTAGAAAGTATACAGTACTATCCTTATCAAATTGTTTAAGCTTTTCTTCTAAAAAATCAATGCTTTTATTTTCTGTATAGCCATTTATAAACTTTATTGCAAAATCTTCACTAATTTTTGCATTGATATTTTTTCTGTATTGTTTAGGATTTCTCATTATAAAATTTCCACTTAATATAGACATCATCGAACTAAATCTATATGTTCGCTCTATAAAACTTTGATATGTATTTCCCCAATATTTTTCAAAGTTTGTTATTAAATCTATATCACTGCCATTAAATCTATATATACTTTGCCAGTCATCACCAACGCAGAATAGTTTATAATCTTTTTGTTTTCTCATTGATTCTAGTAATTTATATCTAGATATAGACATATCTTGATATTCATCAACTATAACATATCTATAATTATGTATATATTTATTTGTTGATACCGCCTCTGTAGCCATATTGATCATGTCATTAAAGTCAATCATATCATTTTTATTTAGACCATTTTGATAATCTGAATATAGAGGTGTAATTATGTCTAGAGTTAACTTGTTAATTGGCGATGATTGAACTTCATTTAAATTTTTAACATAATCTATCGAGTAGTTATTACTTTTAATTAAGCTAATTATTGTTGAAAAAACATTACATATTTCATTTAATAGTCTGCTATTATTTTTATTAATGATTTCCCATAATTCTTTTTCAGATTTTGGCTCAATTTTGACATTATGTTTTCTAAGTTTCTTTTCTAAATTAGTAATTAATTTGCCTTGCTTATTTTCATAATAGAATGTTTCAATCATTATTGTATTGTTTTCTTTATGAGTTTTTCTTTTCCATTTAATTAATTCATTATATGCATCACTAGCAGATAAACCATTTTTAGCTTTAAAAAATGGTGCTACTTCGTTATTCTCATCAATTCCAAAGTATTCAATATAAATATCGTGCTCTGGTAGATAAAAGTCAGGATAATATTGTTGATATTCTTTATTAATCGTTTCATGTTTATATTCTTTCTCATATTCATATTCAATGTTGTTACTAAACAGATAATTTGCTATCTCTAGTTCACCATAACTTTTAACTGTTTCACCTTTTAGAGTAGTCGGTTTATTTGTACTAAGATATTCTTCATATTCTTTTTCATTACTAAAATCAAATTCATCTTTAGCATTAAATCTCGCTGTGCTCATGAAATAAACTAGTTTATTTAAATAAACTTTGTCTTCAATATAGTTATTAATTAGATTTTTCATGACTTGGTATAAATCTTTATCGAATATTTTATAATTCTTCTCATAACTTTTTTTAATAATCTCTAAACCTAGTTTATGAAAAGTCATGACATCTAGATCTATATTAGTTTCATTTTTAACTCTTTCTTTCATTTCTGCTGCTGATGCATTCGTGAATGAAAGAAGTAGTATATCATTTGGATTGCATTGATCGGTTAATAATAAATATTTAACTTTTCCAATGATTGTAGTAGTTTTACCAGAACCTGCACCAGCTATAATTAACTGATTTCTATTTTTTCTAACGATAGCATCAATTTGCTGATCATCAAGTTCTTTATTTTCGACTAGTCCACATACTTTGTAGAAGTTTTTCTTAGATTCATTAAAAATCGCATTATTATGTTCATCTATTTTATATTTAGTGTTTGAAATTAAAAGTGATAGTTCGTCATATTCATTTTTATACTTTACGTAGTTAAAAAAATCTAAAATATATTTTAATTTGAAACTAATGTTAGATGGTAATATATTATTTGCAATATTATATACATCATCATATTCTAAAAAATCGTTATTATTGAATATTTGATTGTATTTTTGTTTTATTTCTGTTAATTTATTTATTTCATTTAAGAAAAAACTATCCCTCATAGCTAACACCCATATTTATTATATCATTTATTTTGATAAATTAAGTATTCTTTCAAGCTTATCTATATCAATTTTTAAATTATTATAAACTTCTATAAATTATAGAAAACAAAAATCCCTTTATTTATAAGGGATTTAGACTATTGTCACAGGTATAAAA
>CAYFSK010000041.1:0-5068 GCA_964345805.1 uncultured Mycoplasma sp. | reverse complement strand
CCCACGCTCGTAAAATCAGCAAAGACATTCAGCCTATCCTATCGAGCCATGTTGAAGTTGTTTGTAATTTAGAAAGGATATAAAATTATGAAAAAAAGAGTTTCTTATCAAAATATGTTAAAAAAGATAATTAAGTTTTTAAAAGTATATAATAATACCGTTAAATATATAGATGGGGATATATTTGCCAACATAGATAAATATAAAGAAGAAAGTGGTCTTGATTTCTATGAAACTTTTTTAGAATATATTAAAAGTTTGCCACTTATTTCTTATGATAATGCTGTTAAAATAGCAAGAGAAGTTTATCAAATATATGGTAAAGAAAAAGATTTTGATGAAATATTAGAAAGTCTTGAAAAAAATCATGCAATAGATAATTGTTCATATGATGAAAAAGATGATAATTTTATTATAAAAGCAAGTGAAGATAAAATTCTTTTAACAGGAACTTATTATGATGTAATAACTTTATGTCATGAAATAGGTCATAAATTAAGATATCAGGGATCAACTTTAAGAAATGATATTATGGATGATTTATTTTGGGAAACACCCCCAATTGCTTTAGAACTTGCTGCAAATAAACATTTAAAAGAAAAATATGATATCAATATAGATGGTGATGATATAAGAAGAGGGCAAGTTTTAGAACTTGAAAAATTTAATAATATAAGTACTCTTATAACAAAGATAGTTTTTAAATTAGCAAAAGAAAAAAGATTAAATATAGCATCTTTATTTAGAGAGTTTATTAAACATGAAAGTATTGTTAGTTTTTTAAGTAGAGAAAATAATTCAATTGAAGAATGTATTGGTGAAGAATTTTTTAAGTATGCATATGATATAGGTTATATCTACGGTAGTTTTATTAATGACAGTAGTAATAAAAAAGTTCTTTTAGATAAAGTCTTAAGTTTTAAAACAAATGGTATAGATGAGCCATTTACTATTGATGAGGATTATATAAAAGAGGCTCTAAGTAATAATCAAATGAAAAGGCATTTATGAAATATTTAGATAAAGAAATAGATGTAAAAATAGCTAGTGAAAATGATATTGGTCTTTTAATATCATTTCAAAAAGAAGTAATTAATAAGATGGATAATAAAGATTTTTTTACACCTCTTACAAAGAAAGAGTTTTTAGAACCCATTAAAGGAAAAGATAATGTATATATGTTATTTTTAGATAAATCTTTAATTGCTATATTAGTTGCAACTTGTGATATTCCTAACTTACTAGAAGAATATAAATTATCTTCGAATAATGTATTATTAATTGATATTATTATGGTTAAAGATGATTATCGAGGTCATGGGCTTCAGCGTCAAATGTTAGAGTTTATTTATGATAAGGCAATAAAATTAAACAAAGATGGTCTTGTTGCAACTGTTCATCCAGAAAATATCCATAGTATTGCCAACTTTTTAAAAGAAGAATATGAAATTATTAATAAATTAAATATTCATGGTGGTCCAAGATATATCTTCTATAAAAAGACAAAGGATAAGCAAAATGAAGAAGTTAAGTAGAACAAAAATAAAATATTTAGCCTTATTTGCTATGACTTTAGATCATATAGCCTCAGTTTTTGTTAATTCAAATTATTTATATTTTATTATGAGTTTTATTGGTAGAATATCTGCTCCTTTAATGGCGTATTTTGTTGCCGAAGGTTATATTCATACTTCAAATGTTAAAAAATATTTATTTAGATTGTTTATTTTAGCAATTATATCTTATGTACCATTTAATTTGTTTATATATGGACGTATAGGATTGTTTTCTAGTTCAATAACAGGTTTGTTTTTAGGATTACTTGCAATTTATATTTGGGAAAAAAGTAGTAAAGAAAAAATATCAAGAATATTATATATTTGGGCAATTTTTTTATTATCAGTATTTTCTGATTATTATTTTTATCTTCCTTTGTGTGTTTTTTTCTTTTATCTTTTTAGAAAAGATAAATATAAGAAATGGTTATCATATGTTATTTTATCAATATTAAAAATTGTAATATTTGCAAATTATAAATATTTATTAATTTATTGTGGCGTTTTCTTAGTTCCTTTTATTGTTGAACTGTTATATAATGAAGAAAAAGAAAAACAAACCAAGTTTAATAAATGGCTTTTTTATATTTATTATCCACTTCATTTGTTTGTTCTTTATTTTATAAAATTATTAATTTCCTAGGAGTAAAAATGAAAGAATATGATAAATATATTTTTGATTTAGATTACACTTTATTGATTCCAGATTGGTCTTTAGAAAATGAATTTTTAAAAGCTAATTTAAATATTGATAATATTGATGATTTTCTAGAGAAAAAAGATATGATAGTTAATAAATTTCAAGATGAGTCAGAGAGATATGATATTAGTATTTTAAGTTCTTATTTTAAATCATTTGGTTTTGATGTTGATGAAAAACTAATTAATAAATGGCTTGTTCATAACGGTCATAATATAATTGATACTCTTCCTAAAGGAGTAAAAGAACTATTATCTTTTTTAAAAAGTAAAAATAAGACCATAATAGTTCTTACTAATTGGTTTGGAGCAACTCAAGAAATACGGCTTAAGAAAAATGGTTTATATAAATATATAGATAAAATGATAGCTGGAGAAAAGGTAATGAAACCAAATAAAAAGGCTTTCTTACTTGCGATAGGAGATACTCCAAAAGAAAAATGTATTATGATAGGAGACAACCCTATAATAGATATTAAAGGAGCTAAAAATGTTGGTATTGATGCCTATCAAATAGAAGATGAAACTTCTATTTATAAATTTTATCAAGAAGTTAAAAAAACATTAAAATAGGAGGTTTAAAATGGAAGAGTTATATATTAAATTAATGACTTTAAGATATAAGTTAAAATTAAAAAAACTAAATATTTCCATTCCTTTTTTTGAAGCAGTTATTCATCGTCAAGAGAATAAAGATGCTAGGGAAATTTTTAATATAATTAAAAAAAGTAAAACTAAAGAAGAATTTAAAAACAGGATTATTGAATTTCTAAAAAATAATAATCGTAGTTTTTTTACTAAGGATCTTTTATTAGGAAGTATAACAGGACGTTTTAGTTTTATTGCTCTTGGGACTTATCAACTTGATAAAACAATAACAAATGATATTTTAGGATCTTTTATTAATGATAAAATAAAACAAAATATAATGGGTTTTGCACATGAATATGTGATGAATAATAATGAATATAAAAATGCTTTTGCTCCATTAAAAAGAGATGTTAAAGATCTTAGAGTAGATCTTAGTAAAGAAGAAGTGGAAAAAACTATTGAAGATATTTTTGAAGGAAGAGTTGACTCTGTAACAGTTGTAGAAAAAAATAAATATAAAGTAATCGAAGATTATATTTTAAGAGTTTTTTCTAATTATTCTTTAGATGATATAGAAAATAATTTTGATTTTATTAAAAAAGATATTTTAGCTTCTTTACCTCTTTCTTTAAATGAAAGAAGAAGTTTATATGAAAAAAATAAAAATTTAAATATAGTTCAAAAAAGGCGTATTTATGATGTTAATTTATTATTAGAAAAACTAAATACAATAAATAATAGTAAGGCTCAAGAATTAATAAAAAGACTTTTAGCAATAAAAGATAATTTAGAAGAAAATTATGAAGAACTTGATGATATTTATTTAGAATTTGAAATTATTTTACGAGAAGAATTAGTAGATAAAATATATACTCCTGTCTTTAATGGTGATAAAATTGTTATTACTAATTATGATGATATTAAGCCAGCCTTACTTCATATATTTTTAAGGGACTCATTACGTTTTAAAGAATCTTTAATGAATAGAATAAAAGATGAAATAATAAGTATGCGAACTGATGGGAATAAAAGCTTAACTTTAAGTCCAAAAGAACAAAAAGATTATGAAAGAAGATTAACATTAGTTGATGCAATGATTGATCCAACAGTTGCTAACTTTTCTTTTGAAGATATGTCTATGTATACAGATAATACGGCTCTTCAAAGATATATATCTGATACATCTAATCAAATATCAACAACTCTATTTGATAAAGATAGTTTTTTAGATAGAAGACTTATTGGTAGAATAGGAATTGGTTTTGATAAAAAAGGTTTAGATCCAAGAGGAATTATTTTATCATCAACTACTTATTTAACAACTAATAGGGGAATTGGTAATATCGAGTATTCAAATGAGGAAGAATTTAATATCTTAAGTAATACTTATAAAGAATTATTAAAAGCTGGTAATTCATCAGAGATTCTTCTTTTCAGAAGAAATATTGATTTTGATACTAAAGCATCATATATATTTGCTATTATTGATTCATCAGATCCTAAAGGAAGTGAAAAAACACTTCAAAGACTAGATGAATTAAATAAAAATTCTAAGTTAAAAGTAGTAATATATGATAATTATCAAATAAGAAAAAGTTATGAAGATAAAATGAAAGAAGAAGAATCTTTAAGGAGTAAATAATGAATAAAGATATTTCGGTAATAATTGATCAAGTTAAATTTAATTATCGAGTAGGTCTTTTAGTAGAATGTGATAATGAAGTAATGGTTGAGGTTAATCCTAGTTGTGATTTTGTTGTTTTACCAGGTGGTAGAATAAAGACTATGGAAGAAGCAAAAAATGCTTTAATAAGAGAAATGAAAGAAGAAATAGCTATGATCTTTCTAAAGAAAAATTAGATATTAAAGCTATTGTAGAGAATTTCTTTTATTATATGGATATTTATTATCATGAATTATTTTTTGTATATAAATTAAAAATTAATAAGAATCACTATTTATATAAAAACAAATTAAGAAATCTTGATTCAGAAAATAATTATTATAAATTTGTTTTAAAAGATAATCTTTTAAAAGAAAACTTACTTCCTAAAGAACTTATTAATACAGTTAAATCTGATAGTTTTGATATGATAGTAGTAAATGATATAAGAGATAATAATTAGTTAAGATGTTAGTTCTTAACTTTTTAATTGTATTATGTTAAAATATATTTATGAGTAAGATAAGAAAAATAATATTATCAGTAATTATCTTTTTAC
>CAYFSK010000040.1:1937-6108 GCA_964345805.1 uncultured Mycoplasma sp. | reverse complement strand
CTATTATGTTTTTATATACTGAATTATTATTAATTTTATTTAACAACTCTTTCATATTATCACTACTTTTAGTATAACATATTTTTAAATAAAAAAAGCATGTTTTACATGCTTTATTGAATCTTTTTATAAGTTTCTTTTAAATCATCTATTCCACGATAACCAATTAGTCTTTCACTTTCTAGACCATCTTTAAAGTATACTAATGTTGGAATACTCATTATTCCAAATTTTTGAGCTAGTTCTTGATATTCATCAATATTTACTTTAATAACATCACAGAAATCTACTTCATCAAGAACGGGAACAAGCATCTTACATGGTCCACACCAATCAGCATAGAAATCAACAAGTACAGTTCCTTTTTCTATTAGTTTATAAAAATCTTCTTTATTACCTAAATTTTTAATCATATATCCTCCTACTTAAAATTAACAGTAACGTTTTCTAGTCTTAATTTTCCATTATCAATGTTATCTTGAGCATCTTTAGTTGATATAAGTTCATATCTTAGCATATGTCTTAACATTTCTAAATTCTTTTCTTTTGGTGTTTTTAATTTGTTTTGAGATATGAAATAAGCTTCTTCACTAGATAATATAGTTCCCGCAAAAACTCTACTTACAATAGGCGTCTTCTCAGCCATTCCTTTAAGAACTTTATTATTAATAACAACTTTTTGTGTTAAAGGAAATTGTAATAAACAAACAACAATAACAAATGAAAAAATAAAACCTTCAAATAAACCAAATAAGACACCAGTAATTTTAGAAATAAAATCAAATGATAACTGCTTTTTAGTTAAAAACTCAAGTAATCCTGAAAGTCCTAATATTATATTAACAATACAGTATAGTACTATCAAAATAACAATAAATGCTAGTATTTGATAAATTAGTATATTAACTGAATATACTTTGTTATAAGTCCCACCATAATTAAAAAATGGCAAGTATTTTATACAAAGGCCTCCTAAATATACTCTTAATTCATATGCTGTTATTACAGTTACAATAAAAAGTATTAATGAAACAATTTGTTTTAATAATCCTTTTTTATAACCTATGTATGCAAATAAACCAAGTATTAAAATAAAAACAACTATCATAAGTCCATTCATAATTTACCTCATCTTACATAATATATTATATAATTAAATAAAAAATAAAGCAAATTAATATCCATTATGGTATAATTTTGACAAAGGAAGGTGTAAATTATGAATTGTGTTGTTTTTAAATTAAGTGATAATTTAAAAAATAAACTTATTAAATTTTACGATTCATTTAAGTGTGATACAAAGCCGCCCTATTCAACATTTCAAGCTAAAAATTATGATGTTACAATTACTTTATATGATTCAGGTAAAGTTATGTTTCAAGGAATAGGTGCTGATATTGAAGCAAGTATTTGGATAGATGCTGAAAAAAGATTAAATAATAAAATAATTGATATTAATAATAAAGGAAAAGAAAAAAAGGAAACAAAAGAAAAGAAAAAAGAAAATAAAGATTTTTTCTTAAATGTATCAACTATAGGAAGCGATGAGACAGGCTGTGGAGATTTCTTTGGACCTATTGTTGTTTGTAGTACTTATGTATCTAAAGAAAATATCCCTTTTTTAACTGAACTTGGTGTTAAAGATTCTAAAAAGCTTACAGATGATAAAATAATAGAAATTGTTCCTAAAATTATAGAAAAAATTCCTTATATTTGCTATGTTTTAGATAATGAAGATTATAATAACAATTATCATGATATGAATATGGTAAAACTTAAATGTATTTTACATAATAAAGTATTATATAGTTTAATTGAAAAATATAAACCTAGTTATAAATACTGTGTTATTGATCAATTTGTTAATGAAAAAAAATATTATGAATATTTAACTGGTATACCAAAAGTTGTTAAAAATATAACCTTTTATACAAATGGTGAAAGTAAATGTATGGCTGTTGCAGCTGCATCAGTAATTGCCAGATATGTCTTTTTATCACAAATGAAAAAGCTTGATGAAAAAGCTGGTATCCATCTTCAAAAGGGAGCTAGTCAATATGTTGATAAGCAAATAAAAGAGTTAATAGAAAAAAAAGGCAAAGACTTTTTAAAAAGTATTGCCAAATTAAACTTTAAAAACTATACAAAACTTTAATTATCTACATAAATCAATAATTAATAAATCTAATATAACACTTCTATCCATTAAACCATTTTTTAAATTATAATCATAGTTATTTAACTTAACTATGATTTTTTTAATATCATTTAAAGTATACATATTTTTATAGTCCATATAACTATTTATTTGCCAATCTTCTTTACGAAATAAATTTTGAATTTCTCTTACTGGTATATCACTTTTAAGTAAATATAGTATTTCAAATTCTTTAGCAAGTAATATAATTATCATTGATGCATCTATTTTAAGTGTTTCAAAATATTTACTTTCATTTATAGCTTTTTTCATATCCTTACTTAATATAGCTGATAAAAAACCATATATATTACTATTTACTGATAAAGATACAATCTTATTTATATCTTTTATTTCTATTTTACTAGGTTTTAATAACAATAATATTTTATCTATTTCACTTAGCATAATATCATAATTAACAAAAGAATTTTCTACAATATAATTAGCAGTTTCATAAGATAGTTCAAAATCTTTTTTCTTTAGTATTTCAATACACTTATATACCATTTCTTTTTTATTAAGTGGATTTGTTATATCTATTGTCCCTAGTTCTAAAATCTTTTTATAAACTTTTTTTCTTTTATCTGGCATCCCCATTGAAGTAAAAATAATACTGCAAAGTGGATTTGGCTCTTTAAAATACTTATCAAGCATTTTTATTTCCTCTTCTTTAATAGAATCATCCTTACTACTTTTAAATAAATTAGTTGCTTTAACAATAATATATTTCTCATCAGGTATTAATGAAAAATAATTTGCTTCATTTATAACATCTATTAAACTATTAACTCTTAAATCATAATAAATAATATTAACTTTATCTTTAGTTAACAAATTTACTTTTTCTTCAATAATTTTATAGCTTTCACTAGCAATTAAATAAACATTCATAATTATTATTATACTTTAAATTTAAAAAAATAAAAGTCAAAGAAAAAGTTACTTTCGTAACTCTTTTAATTTATCCTCGATTTCTTTGTTCTAATTCTTCAGCTTTTATTTCTGCAAAGGTTGTAATTGGAATGGTTGGATTCTCTAAATGAGTATTAAATCTATTCATCATTTCAATTACTAATTCTTTATCTTTAGTCAAAAACTTTCCTTCAAACGCCAGCCACTGTGAGTACATTTGTTTTAATTTTTGCAAACAGTTATTATATAATTCTTCATAACCTTTTTTATGTTCTATATGTTTAATAATTAATACCAGTCTTATAATGTCATTTTCTTGAAATCTCATCCAAATACCACTATCATATTCTTCTTTAATTACTTCATCAGCTACTTCGTTTAAGCCTGGATATTCTACTTTAAGTCTATCTGACTTTCTTTTTAGTTCTTTTTCTTTTGCCCTTCTTTGTTGTTCTTTGTTTGCTTCTTTTAAAGTAATAAGTGGCACATTTTTATCTTGCATATGCTTATTATATGTCTGCATTACAAGATATACCCCTTGTTCTTCAGGATTAGCATATGTAAAGCCTCTTTTCCAACTTTCATAATATCTGAATAAATCTTCCGTAGCTTTATTATGTTCTTCTTGAAACTCCTCTTTACCTTCTGTAACTATAACTATATTTATTAGTCTATTAATACGATTTTCTTGATCACTAAAAAGGGCATAATCTTCATGTTCTCTTCCAAAAGGCTCCTCCATCACTGCTGCTTTTATTGCAAGATCTCTAAGCCTTGGATATTCTCTTAATATTTCTTCTGCTATTGCTTTTATTCTATCTGTTTCTTTTTCATAATATGCTGTATATTTGTATTCCATATAATATCCTTTCATAACAATTATATACTATTGTTACTTTTTTTTAAATAGTTTCTATCTAAATAAAAAAACTATCGTAAAGATAGTCTTCTATTTTATTTTCTTTGTCTTTCTTTCTCTTCTTCTTTTCTTTTTGCATTATCAGAAAAATAAAGTAAGTTATTATTTTCATCATAAATACTAAACTCAAAATTATCACA
>CAYFSK010000040.1:0-1837 GCA_964345805.1 uncultured Mycoplasma sp. | reverse complement strand
TCCTGTTGTAGTTCTAACTTCAATATTCTGTTTTATATTTTGTTTTGAACAATATTCAGATGGCATATTCGGAGGACAAGTCCAATATTTCTCGGTTTTAATAGATAATACTTCTTCAACCTTCCCAGCATTAAGCTTTTTTTCTATAGCTTCTTTTACATAATCATCTATTCTTTGAATTTGAATAAGATTTTTAGTTTTTTGAAATATGTTATTTTTTTTCATTTTCCCCCCGTTTTTCATTGTTTTCATCACCATTAATTTAACATAAGTTATATATTGTGTCAATTAACTAGCATTGTTTAAAGCAATGAAAAAGCAATTATTTATAATTGCCTTTTCTATTACTTTGTTAAAATTTTCCCATTTTCTATATCCCAATACTGACATTAATTCTCTAGCTAACCAATATTCATTACCATTGTCATCTATATGTTTTATATCTTTAAATAATTTTGTTGTATACTCTTTTATTTCATTCATTTTATCTCCTATTCTACGGACTACAATTTTTAATCCTATATTCGTTTTTATTTAATATAATTTCTATGCTGCCATCTACATCGGTCCTATATATTTTTGATGTTCTCAATATATCTAACGTATCTTTATGGGGATGATTATATATATTGTTCTTACCAACACTAATTAATGAATAATGCGGCTTAATTTTATTTATAAACACTTTATCTGATGAAGTACTTGATCCATGATGACCTACTTTTAAAAAATCTATATTACTTAAATTATATTTTTCTAATATATCTTTTTCTTTTTCTTTGCCAGCATCTCCCATAAATAGAAACTTATAATTATTAATAGATGTATAAATTACCGTTGAATCATTATTTTCATCACTATATTCTTTAGCATTTAAAAATAATAAATTACTTGTTTTGTTAACACAAGAATAATACTTAATATGTTTTTTATTTAATATTTTAATTAAATCTTTCTCTAAATCATTATATATTCCACAGTTAAATATAACGTTTTTAACTTTAAAATTATTTACTAAATAAATAGAATCTCCCATATGGTCATAATCGCCATGAGTAAGTATTAAATAATCAATTTTATTAACGCCAATGCTTTTAAAATAAAGAATTGTTTTTTGACTTAAATTATAATTAATATTCCCACCTGTATCAATTAAAAACACTTTTCTTTTATTGGGAAATATTATCGCAGAACAGTCACCTTGACCAACATCAAAATAAATAAAATAATAATTATAATCAAAATAAAACATAACTTTATAAAATATAATAATACTTAAAAGCAGAATAAAAAGTTTTTTACTATCATAGTATATAAATAAAATTAATGTTAAATAATAAACTATTATTATAAATATATTCATTTTAGGAAATATTATTTTAAAAAAAGATATTTTATTTATAAATAATGCTATACTTTCCATAATGTTTGTAAAAAAAGAAAATATGATATTTAAAAATGGAAAAACAAAAACAATTAAAGATAAAGGATAAACAATGAAGCTTATTAAAGGAATTAATATTAAGTTACTAATAAATAACAATAAATTTATTTCATAATTCATATTAATTGTAATAGGCAAGATAAATAAATTAATAAAGAATGTTATTATTATAGTATTTAATATATAATTTTTAGCTTGATATTTCTTTGATAAAATAATAGCAAGTGAAGATAAGAAAGAATACTTTACTCCTACATTAAAAAGATAAAAAGGATTAATTAAAAGTATTATAAAAAGACATAAAAAAAGCAGTTTTAATTTGCTAATATTTAAATTATATTTTTTATTAATTATCTTTAAAATATATAAAATAAATACTTTAACAATTGAAGG
>CAYFSK010000039.1:0-6182 GCA_964345805.1 uncultured Mycoplasma sp. | reverse complement strand
ATAAAAACTCCATAAATATGGAGAATTATTAATTATTAATGGTGCCGACAGAGGGAGTCGAACCCCCAACCTACTGATTACAAGTCAGTTGCGCTGCCAGTTACGCTATGTCGGCCTACACTGGTGGGCGATGTAGGACTCGAACCTACGACCCCCTGCTTGTAAGGCAGGTGCTCTAACCAACTGAGCTAATCGCCCTTTTTCTTAAGACAATTAAGATTATACTATATAAAAAGTTAAAATTCAATAAAAAGTTTACTTTTTAATAAGGAATTTGCCCATAGCTGTTGAAATTAAAAATAATAAACTATATATTAAATCATATATAATTGTATCAAGTTGACCATCAAAATATATAAATATAATTGGAAGAAACATTAAAAAGATAATAATAGTATGCCAATATTTAATTTTCATAAAATTAATAGTAATAACTGGATATAAAAACATTAAAAGAGGAATAATAATTATTAATATAAAAATACCACTTCCTGTATCTCTTATAAATAAAGGAAGAAAATAATATGTTATAAGACAAAATATTATTACTGATATTTCAGCTTTATATTTTTTAACATTTTTTTTCATATTAATATAAAACTCCCTCATCGATTGCAAAAGGAATAAAATGATCTCTTATTGCAGAAGATAATTGATATTCTTTTTCTCCGAGGCTATACCAATGATACCTAAGAATTTCGTGATCTGGTGAAAAATAAGTATCGATTTCTTTTGTACAAATAAAGATAGTCATAATAATTGTTGTTTCTGGATCAGATGATGCTGCTTCTTTAAAACACATAACCGGAAGAAGATCTTCTTCTTTAATTTCAAAACCATTATGAATCTCTTCGCTTACTTCTCTAATTGCCGCCACAACTTCTGTTTCCCCAGAATCAACTCCACCACCAATTAAAGTCCAAACATTATTTTTACTACTTCTTACTGATTGAACAATTAATAACTTTCCATCTTTAATAAAAGCTACACCAATTACTTTTTTTACTTTTTCCATATCTATCAACCTACTATATCATTGTAACAAAATTTACCTAAAAAGAAAATGTTTTATAAAAAAAAACAATTATTTGGTTTTTTTATCTTCTTCATCAACATCCCATATATTTTGCCTTTTGAATCTAGTTGTAATTCATAACCATATTCAAATATATAGGCAAAGCTAAATAATATTAAAATAGATAGAATTGAAATGCCATTTATTTCAAAAATAGTATCACCCATACCAAGTAAGCTACCAAACGCGGAAACAAAAGCGGGTGTAATTATTAAAGCAATCATAAAATAACTTACCTTTTTGATATGATCAACATTCTCTAAAGTAAACGGTGTATCACCGGTATTAATATTGCTAAATAACTTTTCAATGTGTTTAAACAATTTGATTCCTAAAACCATATTAACAATAACAAAAGCAAGCATGAGCTCAAAATAGATAACTGTAAGAGTTAAGTTATTATTATTAACATAATCAATTACTTTGCTTGTTTTGTCTTGATACCCCTAGCCTTTCTGCTAAATCCTCCTGGGATATATTTTTAGATTTACGAACTTGTTTTAAATTGTCTCCAAACTTCATTAGAATTTCTCTTTTCATGCTTAAAGTTTATAAATTTTTATCATCTTTTTCTACCAACTTTTAAGTGCACTAAATATTTTTACATGTAAATTATACCAAATAATATTATATATATGTTAAAATAATCATATGATATGAAAGAAAGGCTTTCATGATTACTTTTGATTTCTATCAACAAGAAGTTATTAAAAATAACAGTGATATGCTAGTAATTGCTGGTCCTGGTTCTGGTAAGACAGCTACTATTATTGGCAAGATTAATTATCTTATTTCTACTGGTGCAGATAAAAATAGTATCTTACTATTATCATTTACTAATGCATCAGTAAATGATATAAAAAAGAAAATAAATGATGATATTTATGTTACTACTTTTCATAAACTTGCAATTGATGTTTTAAAATATAATAATATTACTTTTAATATTGCTAGTGATAATTTACTTGACTATATAATTGATGAATTTTTCTTATCACTTAATAAGAAAGAAAAAGAAAAATTTCTAAGATATCTTAACATTAGAAAACTTAAAAGTAATCAAGAATATAATAATATTAAAAAACTTATTAAAACTTTTATTAATCTTTATAAAACAAATAATTATCAGAAAGATACTTTAATAAAATTAATTACTGATTAGTTAAGTTAATAATTACTATTTTTAATAACTATGAAAATGAAAAGAAAAGCACTAATACTTTAGATTATGATGATTTAATTATAATGGCAACTAAAGCATTAAATACGTATCACAATTATAAAAATTTTAAATATATAATTGTTGATGAAGCTCAAGATACCTCTTTTATTAGACTTAATTTAATTAAAGCTATTTATCATTTAAATAACTCTATAATTACAGCTGTAGGTGATGATTTTCAATCTATCTATCATTTCTCTGGTTGTTTGGGAGAAATATTTTTAAACTTCAATGATTATTTTCCTAATAGTAAAATTTATTATTTAAAATATACATATCGTAATAGCCAAGAATTAATTAATATAGCAACTTCTTTTATTAATAAAAATCCTTTTCAATTAAAAAAAGAAATAATTTCTTTAAAGCATCTAGATAAACCTATAAATATTATTTATTATTTTAATCCTATAAAAAAATTTAAATATTTATTAAATACTGTTGAAAATCCTTTAATATTATATCGCAATAAAAAGGATCTTTTTAAATATACAAGTAAAGATATTATTATTAAAGATAACTATCTTATTTATAATAATAAAATATATAATCATTTAACTATTCATTCATCTAAAGGACTTGAAGCTCAAAATATAATTATTTTAAATTGTTCAAATGATATAGATGGTATTCCTAGTAAAATTATAAGCCATCCTATACTTAATTATGTCACTAAAAAAAGTGATGATTATCCTTTTGCTGAAGAAAGAAGAGTCTTTTTTGTTGCTTTAACTAGAAGTAAAGAAAAAGTTTATCTTCTTGTTCCTTTTAATAATTCATCACCTTTTATTAAAGAAATTAAATCATTTTTTATTAATTAACTTTAAATATATTTTATAAGCCTCATCAACAGTTTCATCCCATCTTTTATAAAGCTGTTTATAAGCATTTTCTGATACTTTTTTATAGTGTTTTTCATCATTCATAACACTAATAATCTTACTTGCATAATCTTTTACTGTGTAATCAGATAAAAACCCATTTACATCATCTGTAACTGTTGCTGCTGTTGCTGTACCTTTTAAAAATACACATGGTGTTTTTTGAGAAGCAGCCTCTATTTGAACAATTGATGATGCATCATAAACTGATGGAAATAAGAAAAGGTCAGCTCTTGCAAAATATGATGCTAATAATTCTCTATCTATTATCTTACCTGTTAAAACAACATCATCATCAAGACCTAATTCTTTTATTTTATCTTTAAGTTTATCCTCATCATGACCAGATCCAACATAAATCATTTTAAATAGCCATTTAGGTTTTTGATCTTTAATATATTTTATTGCATCAGCTATAAATAAAATATTTTTTAAAGTATTAATTCTACCAACAAATAAAAACACTTTTGTTTTATCTGTAAGATTATGTAATTTATTAATTTTTTCTTTTGCTTTCTTAAAGTCTTTTACACTTTCCATTTCTGTTGCATTATTCATAACTCTAGGTATTGTTTTATAGCCATAATCTTCATAATATATTCTTGCAACTTCACTATTAACTGCCCAACATTCATCACACTTATTAAAAAATTTAATTAATTTATCATTTAATTTTTTAGCAATTTTTTTAACTTTAACAGCTTTTTCAAAATCTTGTTTAAATTGACTATGCATTGTTGCAACGCATGGTATATTATGTTCTTTTGCATAATTATACCCTGCTACTCCTAAAGTAAAGGGAGAGTGAATATGAACAATATCAAGTTTATAACTATCAAGTATTTTTTTAAATTTTCTATCAAGTTTTGGTATAGGAAGTGAATAATCTAAAGGAGGCATTTTAAGTGAATGACATCTTACTACTTTATATGGGAACTTGCTATCATCATACTTCTTTCTAAAATACTTTGGTACAAAAACAATAACATTTGCATATTCTGAAAGCCTCCTAGCATAATTATCAACAACCATTATTACCCCATCTGCCATAGGATAAAAAGAGTCATTAAATAGTCCAATTGTAATTTTTTCCTTCATAAATTTTCCTTTATACTATTAATACATAATAGTAATTATATTGTATCATTAATTACTAAGTTTTCAAAAAAATTAATCTATTGTAGTTTATTAATAATTTTTATATAATACTATTATGAGAAATATGATTAATATAAATTTGTTTTTATCAGTAAGTAACACTGTTGGTGATGAACCAAGAATATTAAATATCTTTATGATTTTAGGTTATTTAATAAATGTACTTAAGATATTAATACCTGTTTTTTTAATAATGACCAGTTTTATATCACTTGGTAAAGCTTTGTTTAATAAAGATAAAATCTCATCAGAGATTATTTCTAGGTTAATTACTAAAATTGCAATTGGTCTTCTAATATTTTTTGTCCCTTCCTTAATTAAATCATCTTATACTCTTATAAATAGTAATATTGAAGGTAATTTAAAAAATAATTTTACTAAATGTTTTGATAATCCAACAAGTTGCGCAGATATGATTAAAGGTTTAAAAGAGCTTGAAGAAAAAAGTGTTAAAGAAAAAACTGACTATATAGCTAAAATTAAAGAAAGTGCTAAGAAAAAAATAGAAGAAAAAGCTTTAGAAGATGGAAAAAAAGTTAATATTCCAACACCTCCTTCAATGCCTATTACTTCAAATAATCCTAATAATAAAGTTGGTACTTATGGAGATGCTGAAGATCCACCTACAGGAACAATTGTTGGTCAAAAATATAATCTAACTGAAGAACAGCTTAAATTTTTAGCAATGATTGCTCAAAAAGAACAAGGTTCTTTAGCAGGAACTAAGGCCGAAGCCTCTTTAATGGCTAATTTATTTGAAAGTAAATCAGATAAATATAGGAAAAAGTTTGGTACAGGAGGAAAAGGATTATATAATTATGTATTAAATAGTGGTTGGTTTTCTAATACTAAGAAATATTTAAATAATTATAGTAAACTAAAACAAAGTTCAATCGATGCTGTTAGAGATGTCCTTGTTGGTGGTAATAGAACCCTTCCTCCATATGTAACAAACCATTATTTCCGTAATTGTTATGGAGTATGTTTTAATAATATTAAAGGTGATATTTGCAAATTAGTTTTAGATGGAAATACTTATGAAACAATTAATGATATTATGAATAATAGCTTATATAGAAAAGATAAAACGCAAATTTATAGTCGATATGGTAAAGGAAGATCATACTGGATATTTTATTCATTCCCGGCGCCTAATAGTGATCCTTTCGGTTATTATGAAGGAAATTATCGTCGCTATAAAAACAGTCAAAATTAGGAGGATATATGAAAAAAGCATTACCAATACTTGCAATAATTGTCGTTATAATTGTTATAATATTATCTTTTTTTAATAATTATGATAAAAAAATTGTTGATAATCTAAAACTTAATAAATTTACAGAAATAGAAAAAAATAATTATTATAAAAAAGTGTTATCAGAAAAAACACTTAAAGAATACAATAGTAGTATTAAAGCAAAAAAAGAAGCAAGTTATGAACAACTTACCTTTTCTTTAGAAAATTATAAAGCTGAAAAATTATATTCATATTATGAAGATGAAGTAGAAGCTGTTTATAACTCAGAATATGATTTTATTAAAGAAGAAATTGTCTATAAAGTAAGATTTACCTATTCATCATTAAATGTTATTATTATTGGAACATATAAAGATGAAAAAAGAAATTCTTGTAATATAGATTTTTCATACGATGCTAAAAAAGAAATATTAAAAGATGAATTATGTAATAAAGCAAAAGAATATAATAAAACATTTATATCACAAATAAGTTCAATATTTAATAAAGAAGATAAAGATGTTATTATTAAAGCAGCAAAAAACTTGAAGTAAAAATGATGTGAACCCTATTTAGTAGACATGAATAAAAAAACGGTATATTAAAAAGAGA
>CAYFSK010000038.1:0-6668 GCA_964345805.1 uncultured Mycoplasma sp. | reverse complement strand
TTATATGAAAAAATGAGAGAAAATAATGATTATGAAAGGATTGGTAGATAATGATTAAAAATTATAAGATAATTACTTTATGTGGTTCAACTAAATTTAAAGATGCCTTTATCAAAGCCCAAAAAGATTTAACTTTGAAAGGAAATATTGTTATATCTGTAGGTCTTTTTGGTCATAGTGGTGATATTGAAGTTTGGGATAATATGGATGATAAAGAGTTATCGAAAACAAAGCAAATGCTTGATGATATGCATAAAAGAAAAATTGATTTAGCTGATGAAATATATGTTATTAATGTAGGTGGATATATTGGTAAAAGTACTAGGTCAGAAATTAATTATGCTATTAAAACAGGTAAAAAAGTTAATTATTTAGAAGAAAATCAAGAATAATTAAAAAAACGATTTAATTTAATCGTTTTCTATCAAGAACTTTAATTCCTTCTGAAGGATTTACCATATATGCTTTATATTCTAAAAACTGTTTTTGAAGAGCTAGATAAGCTTTTTTTTGACTTTGGATACTATTAAATACCCCAACAACACTTGGTCCAGAACCAGTCATAAAAGCCGTTTTAGCTTTCTTATCCATAAGATAAGATTTAATAGCTTGTATTTCACTTGGTGCAACTATTTCAAAGTCATTTTGACCAACAATGTAATTATCAAACTCATAAAATTTAGCGCAAGATAAATCATATTTTTTAAAAGCTTCTTTAGTACTTATTTCAAAATTTGGTTTAACAATTACCATGGGTTTTTTATCCATATGTATTTTATATATTTGTTCACCAACACCACCAACAAGACAAGTTCCGCCAATAAGACAAAATGGTACATCAGATCCAATTTGCATACCTAGATATACTAATTCTTCATCAGAAATTCTAAGATTCATTAACTCTTTTATACCTAAAATAGTTCCTGCTGCATCAGTTGACTCACCACCAAGCCCAGATGATAAAGGGATGTTTTTAGTTATATTTATATCAAAGCCAAATCTTATATTATAGTTTTGCTTCATAATTAAAGCTGCTAAATAAACAGAGTTTTTATTATTAGTTAGTACATTAGGATTATTACAAGTAATATTTATCTTCCCAGTTACATTAACTTTAATTGTTAAAAAATCAAATAAATCAACACTTTGATTTATAGCTTTTATATTATGCATATCACCATATTTACCTAGGATATTTAAAAACAAATTAACTTTAGCAGGACATAATACAATTACTTCATTCATTTGCATCACCAAAGCTATAATAACAAAAATAATTTACAGATGCAATTTTATTAATTAATGTTATAATTATTTTAAATAGTAGGTGATAAAGCATGCAAGATATTTATAGTATTAAAAATTATAAGAATAGTAATATAGAGCAGTTATCAATTCAAGAAAAAATGAACTTATTTCAAAAAATTGCTTTAAGTAGGTAGTAAAATGTTTTTTAAAAATAAAATTGATATAGGTAACTTAACATTAAATTTTAAGAAAGATAATAACTACTTTGGTACTTTATATAATATTACTAATCATATAATATGTAATAAAAAAGTCTTTCATCTTTTTCCAATTATGAAAGATAATAATAAATATTTTTTTGATTTTAATAAAATAAATAAAGATTTTAAAACTTTTTTAAATAATAATCTTTTAAATCTTGAAATTTTTACTGGTGTTGATGAAAATAATTTATATCATATATATTTTGATACTAAAAATGAACCATCTATTGAGATTATTGAATATTTCTTAAAAATATATAAGAAAAAGATGACTTGGTTTATAATTCCTATAAATAATAACTTTTTATTAAGATCAAAAGTATATATATATGATAAAAATAAAGTTATAACTTTAATTGAAAATGAAAAAAATCCTGAAGAAATTAAAATTATTAAAGAAAATAAACATCAAATAGGTTATTTTTTACCATATAAATGTGTTTATTCAGGTAAATTTATTGATGCTTATGCCAAAGATTTATTTAAAGAGAAATATCTTTGTAGTTGTTATAAAAAAGCTTTAGAAAATAAACTATTATTATTTGATAACTATTTTAAAAATGATATTAATAAAAGAAAAGATTTATTATTAAAGTTTTTAGGATTACCTTTATATTATGAAGAAAAGATAATAAATTATGATTTTAAAGAATCTTTTTTAGAATGTTTAGAGATATTTAAATTTAAAGATAAACTTTGTCCTATTTGTAACAATGTAAAACCAGTAACTATCAAAGCAAATAATCCTAATAAAACATTTATAAGAACTTATAGAAAAGAAATTGAAAGAAGACTTAATATCTTAGGACTTATAAATACAAATTCTATCTTTGGAAAAATTTTTATTATGGATAGTCTTTATGAAAGTGGCGTTAAAGAAAAATTAATAATAAGTAATAAAGAATTATTAAATGAACTTAAAAAAAGAAATCTAGATATTAATATTAAAGAAGAATTAGAAAAATTAAGTGAATTACCAGAGGATGAAAAAATATATATCATATATAGCTTTTATTATGATAAAGAAAATAACAATTTAGATAAAATTATTAATAAGTATAACTTAAATGAAAAGTTTATTAAAACAATTCAAAATATATATTATGATAGATACTTTTTAATATTAAAAAATATTGATATATCTCTTCATGAATATGATAAATATGCTCTTTCATCAGATTTATTATTTGAACCTATTTTAGGTATTAATATCTTTTTAATAAAAAATGATGATACTTTTTTACATATTGAACTTTATTCTGATGTGTTTTTTGTTACTAATTATTATAATAAAAAAGAAATTAAATATGAAAAAAAATCAAGTATAAACTTATTTGCAAGTGTTATGGAAATATTAAGTGGTAACACACTACTTAAATCAGGCGATAACACTTCATATGAAAGATTTGTAGTAAGTAATGGTAAAAAACAAACAATAAGTAAAAAAGATGGTGTAAGAGGTAATTTTTCTTCGATTGGTGTTAATCATGCTGTAATTAAAATTAGAGCAACACTTAATGTAAGTAATGATAATGATTTAATAAAATTACTTGATTTTTATCTGATGTAAAAACAATAAATTAATCATTATTTAAAGAAAATAGAGCAAAAATATATCAAGAAATTAAAAATAAAAGTTAAACTATGATTTTATTTAAAGTATGATGATATAAAAATGTTAAAAACAATAATTTTTGATGAAGAACAATCAGAAAAGAGAAAAATACTATGCTTTTTTAGTGTATAAAATATGATTAAGTATATATAAAAATATATATTTTTAAAAACACATATATATGAAATTCTAATATATTAAACCATATGTAAATAGATGTAAATAATTGTAAACAAAATAAACTGTTTTATATTCCATTAACAATGTTATATATTATAAACTCCGGTGCGTTTTATTCACCATTTTTTTAATAATTTTAAAATTGTTTTTTAAAAAATTAAAAAAAATAGCCAAAAAAAACATTGACAAGTATATTAGGGTAGCGTATGATTATAACAGGATACGGAGGTGAGATATGAACTTGGTATTAAATGAACTTATTATTGTTAAAAGAAGTGGTCAGCGAGTGCCATTTAACGGTACAAAGATTGCCCTTGCTATAAAGAATGCTTTTGATGCTACTAGTGATCGATATAATGAAAAAGATATTAATTTAGTTTACGGTAATGTTTTAAATCAAATTGAAATTAATTATCAAGATAGAAAAACAATCAATGTTGAAGATATTCAAGATTTAATTGAAAAAGAATTAATGAATTGTAAATATATTGATGTTTATGAAGCATTTAGTACTTATCGTATGAAAAGAGCATCATCAAGAGAAGCTTTTTCTATTAAACAACAACATAAATTCGTTAAAACTATTGAAAAACTTATATTAGCTGTTGAGACAAAAGATAGTGATAAACCAATGTGTATATTAAATTTATTTGGTAAGACAGTTTCTTCTGAATTTGCTAAGAGCTATTTAATTGATAATAAATATGTTAAAGCTCATGAAGAAGGTTTAATTTATATTCATGAACTTGATTCTTATGCTTTAGCTGTTGCTAGTAGCGTTAATGTAGATATTTCTAATATTGAGTTTAAAGAATCATATTTCTCATCTTTAACCAATATATTACTTGGCTTAAAAGAAGAAGTAAGTCATGAAATATTAGTTGATAACTTTGATATTGTTATTAATGCCTATGCTTTATATAAATATAAAGAAATATTAACTAGTGGTCTTAAATGTTATTTTAAATTAAGTGGTATTATGCCATATATAAATATTAAAAAAATAGAAGAATTAATTAATAAAGAAAGTGATTTTAAAATAGATTTAAGTTTATATGATAATTATTTATTAACTAATGAAGTTAAAAACACTTTTAAAAAGTGTATGGATATCAGTAAAGGTAAGTTAGATGTTTATTTAACTAAAAATATTAAAGAGTTATTTGATGCTTTAAATGATATTGGAGTAGGAATTAATAAATCTAACTATACAATTATTTTAAAAGAAGATAATTTAGCATCTAAAGTTATTTATAAAGTTTTAGAAGAAAATAATATTTATAGTAATGTTAGTGTTGGTGCTAGTAAAATTATTAAAGATAAAAATATGTTTAAAACTCTAGATTCTAGCTTTAAAGATGGAAGTAAAATTGTTGGTAACTTATATCATGAACAATCTCCGGTTGGTAGAATGATAGTAGCAAGTACTAGTTTAAATTTAACAAGATTAGGGTTAATTCATGGTAAGTATAATAAAGAGTTTAAAGAAGAATTAATTGATATGTTAACTCTTGTTAAAAATCAATTACTTCAAACATTTGAAGGAATTAGTAATAAACATAAAGAAACTTATAAAAACCTATTTTCTAACCGTTTAATTAAAGAAGATGAAAAGTTAGATAACGGAGGAAAGATTAGAAAAGTTATAAAAAATGGTACTTTAAATATTAATTTAGTTGGTGTTAGTGAATGTGCTAAGTTAGTTAATATAAATGAGGAAGAATTACTTAAATATATTAATAAATATATAAATGAATATATTAAAGATACTCGTCTTAATTTTAGAATAAGCAATATAAATTATGAAGATGTCAGAAAAAAATTATTATCAATGGATAAAGCCATATATGGAGAAATTAAAGGTATAACTGATAAAAATAGTTATATAGGTGTTGATAGTTCATATTATAATGGTGGCTTTCATGCCTAAAATAGCTGGCTTTAATAAATTATCATTACTTGATTATCCAGGTAAGATGGCATGCATAATTTTTACTAAAGGGTGTAACTTTAAATGTAGTTATTGCCATAACTCTAGTTTAGTATTAGATAAGAAAACACCATTGATCTTACACGATGATATATTTGCTTACCTAGAAAAAAGAAAAAATATTTTAAAAGGGGTAGTTATTAGTGGTGGAGAGCCAACTATTCAAAAAAATTTAGTAGAATTTATAAGTAAAATTAAAAAAATTGGTTATAAAGTAAAGCTAGATACCAATGGTAGTAATCCAGAAGTTTTAAAAGAATTAATAAAAAATAACTTAGTAGATTATGTAGCAATGGATATTAAAAATGTGTTTGAAAAATATAATATAACTACTGATAGTGTTGTTAATATTAATAACATTAAAAAAAGCATTGAGATATTAAAAGAAAATAAAGTTGATTTTGAGTTTAGAACCACAATAATTCGCGAATATCATACTTTAGAAGATATAAAAAGATTAATTAAGTATACAAGGGGTTATAAATACTATCTTCAAAATTTTGAAGATAAAGATACAGTTATAAAAAATGGTTTAACACCTTTTACAGATGTTGAGTTAGAAATTATAAACGGATATAAAGAAACTTACAACCATTTTGAAATAAGAAATTATACAGAAAAGAAAGGGAGATAATGATGTATAAAGTAAGAAAAAGAAATAACAAAATTGAAGCTTTTGAGATTGGAAAAATTAAAGAAGCGATGAGAAAGGCATTTGAAGCAGAAGAAGTAAACTATAGTGAGGATGTACTAGACTTTTTAGCACTTAAAGTTACTGCTGATTTTGAACCAAAAATTAAAGATAATATTATTGGTGTAGAAGATGTACAAGATAGTGTAGAAACAGTATTAAGTAAAGCAGGATATACTACTGTTGCTAAAGCATATATTTTGTATCGAAGTAATCGTGCAAAAGTTCGTAATGTTGAAAACACATTACTTGATTACAAAGATGTAGTTAATAGTTATGTTAATGTTACTGACTGGAGAGTTAAAGAAAACTCAACTGTTACATATTCAGTAGGAGGACTTATTTTAAGTAACTCTGGAGCAATTACTGCTAATTATTGGTTAAGTGAAATATATGATCCTGAAGTAGCTGGAGCTCATAGAAGTGCAGCTATTCATATTCATGACTTATCTATGTTAACAGGCTATTGTGCTGGATGGAGTTTAAAACAATTAATCATGGAAGGTTTAGGAGGTGTTCCAGGAAAGATTACATCTAGTCCTGCTAAACACTTATCTACTTTATGTAATCAAATGGTTAACTTTTTAGGTATTATGCAAAACGAATGGGCTGGAGCTCAAGCATTCTCAAGTTTTGATACTTATTTAGCACCTTTTGTTAAAGTTGATAAATTAACTTATA
>CAYFSK010000037.1:0-6995 GCA_964345805.1 uncultured Mycoplasma sp. | reverse complement strand
AGGTGGTGCTATAGGTGCTGCTGGTGTAACTTCTGGAAGCGCTCCTAAAGAAATGCTTGCATCAGGTGCCGCTGGAACTTCTAGTGCCGGTGCCGAAACAACTTGTGCTGCATCAACTGGAGGAGTTAAAGGTGCTGGAGCTACTGGTTCAGCTGGAACTACATAAACACTTTTTAAAAGATCAAAAGATGTTAAAGGAAGTGTAAGGGGAGTAAAAAAGTCATCTTGAGCTGTAAGTGATTCTGGCACAGATAAATAAGGAAGATTTGTTCCTGCAATTATTGTCTTTAAATGATTTTTAACTGTATCCCATTCTGCTGCATCAAATATTTTTTCACATCCCGTACCAGTAAATTTACTAATACAAATAACAGGGTATCCCATAGGCCCATTAGTTTCATTATCAAAAACTATATAATCTCCACTAGTACCCTTAAAACATGTAACCAAGGATTTTTCAACAGTTGTCCCACTGGCTAAATTTATTTTAATCTTACTCACAATTCTCAATCCCTTCTACTATTAAACATTATAACAAAACTACTTTTTATTTGCAATCTTTTTTATAATAAAATATCTACAACCAAAAGCACAATCTTTTTCTATATAAGACTTTGCATTTTGATAATTATTTAGTTCTTTAAAATTCTTATTATTTTTGTTATTAAATCCTTTTAAACGAAGCTTTCCATATGCCCAATCACCAACTATATAATCATATGGTTCAAAATAGTCTGTTACTTTTTCTTTTAAAACATCTATTTCAATTGCTTCTTTATTATCTTCTATAACTTCATAATCTATATTATTTATATTTATTTTCATACCCATTCCTTAAAATACTATTGTTAATATAAATATAACAAATCCTATTGTAGCAGTTATTGCTAGATAAAATAATATATCAACATATCCATTTCCAGTAGAAAATGCTGATTTAGGATGTCTATGGTTATAAACAGCCTTATCAAGCAAATAATCTTTATTAATAGCATTTGCGTTTATATTAAAAAAATTATATACCTTTTGGTTAACAATATCAAGTTCATCGGGATCCATCTTATCAATTTCTTCTAAAGAATACTTTAATATTTCATAAGCTTCTAAATTAAGTTTTTCTTTCTTCTTAGTGTTTTTTAGTACTTTAACTTCTTCTTTTAATTTAGCATTAAAATATTCCATTATCTTATAAGGATTTTTAGTCATCATAAAATTATAAGAAACTATTAAACTATTTTTAGCTTCTGGAGAATATAATAAATCTCTTATCTTTTCTATTTCTCCACCAGATACTTTAACTGCATTTTTTTTCTTAGCAAACATATCTATAATACATTTTTGTAATTCTAAAAATAATTTTTCACTTTTTTCTTCATCATATTTATTAAACATATTAAAAAAGGAAATTACACTATTACGTGGATAACCATATTTTTGTAAATTACGATATAATACTTCTTCTTTATTTAGATAAAAAGGATTAACTATATCAAGCTCATCATATATAATAACTAATAATCTAATTAACACAACCAAAAAAGAGTTAAACTCTATTCCATCTGGTTTAGCTTTATTTCTTAAGTATTTATTTAAATTACTTGAAAATGATTCACTTACAAAAACATCGTTTTTCACTTTTAACACCTAATTACAAAAATGATTTTATTAAAACTACTATTCCTACTATAAAAATAACAGTTAATATTAGTATTATTATTTTTATAAATACATTTGATTTTTCAGTTTCTTCATCATCTTCTTTTTCATCAAAATCTTTGCTTTTAAAAGAATTCTTTTCTGTAAAAAGTTCCTTAGTATCTATATTAGTATCGGTTGTATCAAACTTTTCATCGTCTTTTGCTTTAATAATATCTGTATCAGTTGTATCAAAATCATCATCTTTTGCTTTAATAATATCTGTATCAGTTGTATCAAAATCTTCTTCTTTTTCTTTAATAACACTGGTAACTTCAGTATCATCACTACCTTTTAAATCTTCAAAAAGATCAAGTGGGTCTGTAAGCTCATCCGTTTTTTCTTTTTGTTTTCTTATCTCTTCTTCGTTCAACTTTATTGTATCAATTAGACTTTTTAAAACATCCGACTCACTTTTGGTTTGATTAAAATTATCATCTTCATCTGAATTTTTTTCTTTTAAAGCATTAAGTATTTCATATTGGGTATTATGTAATCTTTGAACTCTATCTATGCTATAATCATCTTCTTTATCTTCTTTTGCTTTATCGATAATAACATTTATATCATATTCCTTAGTTTCATCTTTCTTTTCAGGAATTTCTTCAAATTTAACATCAACAGGACTTTTAGTTGTGTCTTTATAATGAGTATCAAGTATGTTTTTAATTTTATCCACATCAATATTACCGTTTTTATTTTCGGCTATTACTGTAGCATTAGTCTCAACTTCAAAATTTTCAAGCTCTACATTATCAATTTGTTCATATAATTCTTTATTACGGCTCGCTCTTGAATATAAAGTTTCTTCACTATTAGTAGTTCTTTCATTTCTCACTTCCATAGCCATACACCTCTATAGTAATAATATCACACTTAAAATAAATATAAAAGTATATTAATTGCTTTTTTACTAGAGTTAAATTATAATTATTAAAGGAGGAATATATGAAAAAATTAACTTTAAACGAAGAAGATTGTATCGGCTGCGGAATGTGTGTTTCAATTGATAGTGAGCATTTTGATTTTAATGATGAAGGTAAAGTAAGTGTGATTAATAATGAAAATTTAGATTCTGCGGAGCTTGCAAACGCAAAAGCCTCATGCCCAGTACATGCAATCAAAATAACTGAAGAAACTAAAGAAAATAAATAAAACCAGTTGACTGGTTTTTTTATTCTTTATAAAGCTTTTTTACTTCCTTAATTGAAAGGGTTCTATATTCTCCTGATCTTAAATCATTTGCATTTAAGAAACTATAGTTTGTCCTTGTTAATTTTTCAACACAGTATCCTAATTCTTCGAATATTTTCTTAACAATATGATTTCTACCTTCAATAATAGTTATAGATATAAAAGTAGTGTTTTTCTTTACATCTTTTTTTCTTACTTTAAAATCAATAATATCTACCTTCTTACCTTCTACTTCAATGTTATTTTTTAATTTATCTATTGCTTCTTTATTAATTACACCTTCAAGCTTAGCAAGATAAGTTTTTGGTATCTTGTTTTTAGGATGCATTAAATGATTAGCAAGATTTCCATCATTAGTAAGAATAAGTAATCCCGTTGTATCATAATCAAGTCTTCCAACTGGATAAATTCTATATTTAGTATCAATTAAATCTACTACAGTTTTTCTTCCTTTTTCATCAGAAACACTACAAATAGTATTCCTAGGTTTATTTAATAAAAAATATACTTTATTAATATTTTTCTCAAGCAAAACACCTTCTACTTCAATATCATCAGTAGTTTCCACTTTGGTTCCTAAAGTGTTTATAACCTTACCATTAACCATTACTTTTCCAGCTAAAATAAGTTCTTCTGCTTTTCTTCTAGAACAGTATCCTAAATTAGCTATTACTTTTTGTAATCTTTCCATAAATTAACCTCAAAGATAGTATATAAAATCCTTTATTATTTTTCAAGTTCTTTTAATAAAGCCGGAAGAATTTGTTTTTTTCTAGAAATAATTCCTTCTAGGAAATATCCTTCTTTAATATTTTTTAAGTTAAAGGCATTTTTTAAAAGATTTTCACTATCATTATTATAAATAACATAACTTCCACGCATTACTACATCGGTAATAAATAATAAAACGCCTTCAAATTCTTTTTTACTCATTTCATTTAATCTTTCAATATATTTATCAATATCTTTATTAATAATATCAAAGTCCATTGATGTAATAACAGAAATTCCATATATTTTGTTATTAACAGTATAAGTTTTAAAGTCTTGACTAATTAATTCAGATACACCAAGTCCCTTAATTGAGCTAGCTGCTTTTAACATTTGCATACCATATTTTTTATAATCAAGTCCTGCTATATTAGCTAGTTCTTTTGTAGCAGTTATATCATGATAAGTAGTCGTTGGGGATGTTAATAATAAAGTATCAGATAAAATGGCAGATAACATTAAACCAGCTATTTCTCTTGGTGGAACTATTTTTTCTTTTTTATAACTATCATATATAATTGTAGCTGTAGATCCAACTGGCCTACAGTTGAAATAAATAGGCATAGTAGTACCAATATTTCCTAAATTATGATGATCAAAAATCTCAAGTATTTCTGCTTCTTCTAAGCCATCAATAGATTGTTCATAATTATTATGATCAACTAAAATTACTTGTTTTTTCTCATAATTTCTAATATCTAATAATTTTAATACTCCTAAACATACACCACCGTCTTTTACAACTGGATAATTATTATAGTTAGCTTTTTTAGATAATGATAAAAAATCGGTATAATAACTATTAACATTTATTGTCTTAGGATTAGAAATATGTTTTATATTGTTTATATAATTAGTAAGTACTATTTTTTTAGATATTTCTAAAACTGTCATATTACTAACGATAACATTTAATTTGTTTTCTTTAATCTTTTTAATTTGCCCTTCATTTAAAGATATATTATTAGCAATAATAAGTAAATTAATGTTTTTATTTATTAAATGGTCTAAATTGCTATCTGCTATAACAATATCTTTACTTCCTTTATCTGGAGATTTATTAACTAAAATATTACCTTCAAAATTAGTGTTTGTATTATTAATTATCTTTGCATTTAAAATACTAACTAAATGATTTAAATTAGTTTTAATTTTTCCATTTTTATTAATTAAATAATCAATTATATTTTCTAAAGATACATAACCAGTTAATTTTTGATTATTATTAACAATAGGAATAGCCGTTAAACCCTTTTCTTTCATTTTATTAAAAACAGTTTCAATACTATCATTTTTATCAACAAAAACATTTTTTGAATAATTAACATCTCTAATTTGCATTCTAACATCATTTAAATAAGATGGTGCTGGAACATTAAAAAAATCAAGAACAAATCTAGTTTCTCTATTTAAAGGCCCTATTACTTTTGGAACTGATTTACCACCTAATTTATTTCTTAAATAAGCCAGTGCTATTGCTGATGATACAGAATCTGTATCAGGACTTTTATGTCCAAATATATATACTGTCTTCACTTCTAATCACCCACTTCTTCATTATAATTTTACCATATAATGGTTAATTAAAAAAGAAATTATTTCCCTTTTAATTCAAATAATGCATCTCTTAATTGCATTGCTCTTTCAAAATCAAGCACTTTAGCTGCCTCATTCATTTCTTCTTCAAGTTTTGCTATTGTTATTTGTTTGTTTTTTGGACTAACTAATTTTTTATCATCTTTTAAAGATGTTGAAACAACTTCTTTTATTTCTTTAATAATGGTTTTTGGTTCAATATTATTTTCTTTATTATACTTTTCTTGAATATCTCTTCTTCTTTTAGTTTCTTTAATAGCCTTATCCATTGCATCACTTATACCATCAGCATACATTATAATATGCCCGTTTTTATTTCGTGCTGCTCTTCCTATTGTTTGAATTAAACTTTTCTCGCTTCTTAAAAAACCTTGTTTATCAGCATCTAAAATACATATTAAACTTACCTCCGGTATATCAAGACCTTCTCTTAAAAGATTAATTCCTACAATAACATCATATATTCCACTTCTTAAGTCATGAATTATTTGTAGTCTCTCTAATGTTTTTATCTCGCTATGAAGATATGCTACTTTAATATTTAATTCCTTTAAATAGCTAGTTAATTCTTCAGACATTCTAATAGTAAGAGTAGTTATTAAAACCCTTTCATTTTGATGCGCTCTTTTATTAATTTCACCAACAATATCATCTATTTGACCTTCTGTTTTTCTTACCTCAATAGTTGGATCTAAAAGTCCCGTAGGTCTTATTATTTGTTCAATATATTTATTATTTGTAAGTCCAAGTTCATATTCAGCTGGAGTTGCTGATACATAAATTACTTGATTTATTTTTTTATTAAACTCATCAAATTTTAATGGTCTATTATCAAGAGCACTTGGCAATCTAAATCCATAATCAACAAGTGTCTGTTTACGCATCCTATCCCCATTATACATTGCTCTTACCTGAGGAATTGTTACATGACTTTCATCAATAACCATTAAAAAGTCTTCTTTAAAAAAATCAATTAATGTTGTTGGCATTACCCCTTTTTCTTTTAAAGCAAGATGTCTTGAATAATTTTCTATCCCATTACAAAAACCAGTTTCTTTAAGCATTTCCATATCATAATTAGTTCGTTCTTCAAGTCTTTGTTTTTCAACAAGTTTTCCCTCTTTTAAAAGTTCTTCACATCTTTCCTTAAGTTCTACTTTTATATTTTCTAAAGCTTTTTCCATTTTTTCATGATTTATCATAAAAAGTGATGCTGGAGAAATAATAACAGTGCTTTTTTCTTTTAAAATTGCACCAGTTAAAGGGTCAAAGATACTAATGTTTTCTATTTTATCATCATCAACATCAATTCTAATACCACTTTCTTTTTCATTAACAGGTATTATATCAACACTACTTCCTCTTACTCTAAAAGCACCTCTATGAAAATCAAATTCACTTCTTTCATAATTCATATTAACAAGTTTTAATAATAAATCATTTCTAGTAAAAGTATCACCAATATTTATAGCCAGCATATTATTTTCATAATCTTCTTTTTCACCAATATTATAAATACATGATACAGATGAAACAACAATTACATCATTAAAATTAATTAAAGCAGAAGTTGCCTTATGTCTTAACTCATCTATTTCATCATTGATAGCCGAATCTTTTTCGATATAAGTATCTGATGAAGGAACATATGCTTCTGGTTGATAATAATCATAATAAGACACAAAATATTCAACATGATTTTCAGGAAATAATTCTTTTAATTCAGCATAAAGTTGTCC
>CAYFSK010000036.1:0-8087 GCA_964345805.1 uncultured Mycoplasma sp. | reverse complement strand
AATACTTGGAGAGGAGTAGGTAATACTACCTTTATAGCAGGACTTCCTGGATAAATATAGTAAAATCATTAATTTGTAGTATAATAAACATGTGATTTTATATGTTTAAAGAAGAACTTAAATTAGTACCACATTTACCAGGCTCTTATCAAATGATAAATAGTGATGGAATAATAATATATGTAGGCAAAGCTAAAGATTTAAATAAACGCCTTCATTCTTATTTCCGTGGAACAGTAACTGGTAAAACAGCATTAATGGTAAGTGAAGTAGATCATTTTAAATATATAGTAACTAAAAATGAAGTAGAAAGTTTTTTACTAGAAATAAATTTAATTAAAAAGCACGATCCTAAATATAATATCTTATTAAAAGATGATAAGACATATCCATACATAGAATATATTTCAAAGCCATATCCCGCATTAAAAGTATCAAGATATACTAGTATAAGAAAAAAAGATAAGAAACTTATTTTTGGCCCATATCCAAATGCTTACGCAGCAAGAAGAGTAGTTAATTTAATTAATAGATTATATCCATTAAAAAAGTGTAAGGGTAATCCTAAAAAATTATGTTTATATTATCATATTGATGAATGTCTTGGATATTGTGTTAATAAAGTAAATAATGATGATATTAAGAAGATGGAA
Organism: uncultured Mycoplasma sp.; assembly: GCA_964345805.1. Classification (GTDB taxonomy): domain Bacteria; phylum Bacillota_I; class Bacilli_A; order RF39; family UBA660; genus UBA6448. The sequence continues at coordinate 7,434 of CAYFSK010000036.1, read as the reverse complement.
AATGAAATATTATCTTTTCTTAAAGGGAATGATAAGATTTTAACTGATAAAATTATGGAAAAGATAGATGTTTTATCTAAGAATTTAAATTATGAAAAAGCATTAGAACTTAAAAATGAACTTGATTATATAAAAGTTGTTTTAACTAATCAACAAATAGAACTTAATGATTTTGTAAATAGAGATGTAATTAGTTACTATTATTTAAATGGTTATTTATCAGTAGAAATATTTTTTATTAGAAATGGAAAACTAGTTGGTGATTATAATAAGATTATTAATGCTATATCAATTGAAGAAGTTAATGAATTTATTTATTCTTTTTATGAAAGACATGAAATACCTAAAGAAGTTTTAACATCTAAGAATATAGATAATGATTTATTAACTAAACTTTTAAAAGTAAATTTTATTACTCCCTTAAAGGGGAAAAAGAAAAAACTTTTAGATATGTGTTATCAAAATGCTAGATTAAATTTAGAAAAAGAAATTGAAAGTTTTAAAAATGATGAGAAAAGGACGTTCTTAGCTAATGAAAGGCTTGGGAAATTACTTAATATAAAAAATTTAAAAACTATTGAAGCATTTGATAATTCTAATTTATTTGGAGCCTACTCTGTAAGTGGAATGGTTGTTTTTAAAAATGGAGTACCTTCAAAAAAAGATTATCGCAAATTTAAAATATCGCTTGATAAAAATGATGATTATCATATGATGATGGAAGTTATTTATCGAAGATATTATCGTCTTTTAATCGAAGAAAAACCTCTTCCTGATTTAATTATTGTTGATGGAGCTATTAATCAAATAAATGCATGTAAAGAATCTTTAAATAAACTAGGGATTAATATACCTGTTTGTGGACTTAAAAAAGATAATAAACATAAAACAAAAGCTCTTATAAATAATAATTTAGAAGAAATAGATTTATCAAAAGAGTTAGATGTATTTAATTATTTAACAAGAATTCAAGATGAAGTTCATAATTTTACAATAACTTATCATAAGAAGTTAAGAAGTAAAGGCTCTTTAGCAAGTGTACTTGATAATGTTTCTGGAATAGGAGAAAAAAGAAAGAAACTATTACTTAAAAAATATAAAAATCTTAACAATATAAAAAAAGCATCTGAAAAAGATTTAGAAAAAATTATTCCTTTAAAAGTAGCGATAGAGCTTAAAAAATATTTGGAAAGTCTTAAGTAGTATTGTATAATTAATTAAGAGGTAATATGAGAAGACTATATAGAATAAAAAACGAATATGAAATAACACTTAAAAGCGAAATATTATCTTTTAAAGATCCTGAATATATATATATTCCTATTAAAGAAAATTTTGTTTCTTTAGTTAAAGAAAAAGATAAGATATTAAAAGGAGATGTTATATTAAAAGGGGAAAATAGTATGGTTTTTTCTCCAGTATCAGGTATAGTTCATAGTATAAATGAAATGCTTTTTGATGGAGTAAAACAAAACTCGTTTGTTATTAAAAATGATTTTAAAGAAAAAGAAAGAAGTTATGAACTTTTAGTTAATGATAATTTTGATAGTGATAATGTACTTAATATATTATATAATTTTTGTTTTAATTATTTTGCCAGTAGACTTGAAGGTGGTAAGATAAAAAATCTTATTATAAATTCTATTGAAGATGAACCTTGTATGTATAGTAAGAACTTACTTTTAAGTAATTATATAAATATAATACTAGAAACAGCTGATATATTTTCAAGTGCATTTAAACTTGATAATACTTTAATTGCTATTAAATCAAGTGATACTTCTAATATAGAGAGATATTTATCGATAATGGGTACTTATCCAAATATAAATCTTTCTTTAATAGAAGATTATTATTTAGTTGGAAAAGAGCCTTTTTTACTTGAATATTTAGATTATAAAAGTGATGATACTTTAGTAATTGATATAGAAGATATTATTAGAATATATGATGCTATTAAACATAATAGATTAAACTATAATAAATTTATTACCATAAGTGGGCCTAATTTAAAAAGGTCGGTTGTAATAGAAACTAAGATTGGCTCTTTACTTCAAGATGTAATTGAAGAAGGAATTAAACAAAAATCAAGAAATAACCTTAATATTATTAATGGACCAATGACGGGTTATAAATGTGATGTTAAAAAAGAAGTAGTAACAAATAATACTAAGGGTGTTTTTATTTTACATGAATATGAAGAAAAAAAGGAAGAATCTTGTAATAATTGTGGTCTTTGTTATAAAATGTGTCCTGTTAAAGTTAATCCTAAAAAAATTATGAAAACAAAAAAGAAAGCTAAAGCTTGTCTTGATTGTGGACTATGCACTTATGTTTGTCCTTCACACATTAATTTAAGAGCTTATTTGGAGGATAATCATGAATAGAGTATATACACATAAAAATAACAATTATAATGCTTTAACTAATTTTATTATTATTCTATTAATACCATTTTTTATTTTTAGTTTTTATAAAAATGGCTATATTTTATATAAAAGTAATTTAGTAAGTCTAACTATGATGTTTAAACCTTTATATTTTTTAGGAGCATCTATCATTATAAATTTATTTTATCGTTTAGTAGTAAAAGATAAAGTTAATAGAACATATAATCTTTTGGGTAATCTTTTAATATCTATTATAGCGATGCCACAAACTAATATTTATGTTTATTTAATAATATTATTATTTTTTAATATTGTTCATATTTTTTTAAAAATTAATATAGCAACTTTTTTTGTTTTAGCTTTAGCTTTATATATGCACTATACTAAAAATTATACTTTTAATAATTTAATAGAAAATATGGATATTTATAAATATACTTTTATTGATTATTTAATTGGTAAGTCAGCTGGAGGAATAGGATCTGCCTTTATACTATGGTCAGTATTATCATATGCTATCTTATCGATTTATAGGGAATATAAAAGACAAATTCCTCTTTTAGGTTTTACTTTATATTACATATTAATTACAGCTATGGCTTTTATTAAGTCAAATGCTGATATTACTTTTTTTGTTAATGCAAACATTATCTTTTCATTTATTTTTATAGCTCCTTTGTCACTTTATAGTCCATATACCAAGGGAGGATGTTATATTTATGGCTTTTTCCTTGGTCTTTTTACTTTCTTATTTAGTTTAGTAGATGTTAATTTAGCTCCTTTTATAAGCATTGGCATTTTAAGTTTAATTCATCCATTAATTGATAAAATAATAACAAAATAGATGAAAACTCCTTAAATTAGGAGTTTTTTAATGGAAAAAAAGGAAATAAGACATCAACTTGTAATATATGAGGTTGTAGGGGATAAAATGGCGTTTATAAAAGAAGAACAATTAAATGAAGTATTAGAAAAAGCAAATATTGTTGATATTATTGATAGTTATGTACCACTTCAAAAAAAAGGAAGTGATTATGTTGGTGTTTGTCCTTTTCATGATGATCATTCACCAAGTATGCATGTATCAACAAAATTAAATATATTTAAGTGTTTTGTTTGCAATACAGGTGGAAACGTTTTTTCTTTTGTATCAAAGTTTGAAAATATTCCTTTTGTTGAAGCTGTAAAAAAAGTAGCTCAAGCATCTGGGGTAGACTTAAAAATTGAAGGGATAACTCAAAGAGAAAGTAAATATAAAGAAGAATATGAACTTATGGAACTTTCTTCGAAATATTATCAAAATTATCTTAATACAAAAGATGGATTAGATGCTAAAAAGTATTTACTAAGCAGAGGAATTAATGAAGATATTATTAAAGAATATCAAATAGGATTATCTCCGGATAACAATGAGTTAAAAGATTTTCTTGAAAGTAAAAAAATAGATTTAGAAATGGCATTTAGTATTGGTCTTTTAAATAAAAGCGGAATTAACTATTTTGATATGTTTTCTAAAAGAATAATGATACCTATTTTAGATATGTATGGTAATTTAGCTGGTTATACGGCAAGAGCTTATAAAGAAGATAGTGAAAATAAATATATTAATAGTAAAGAGTCAATAATTTATCGAAAAAGTAATATTTTATTTAATTATTATAATGCCAAGGATGAGGCAAGAGTAAAAAGAGAACTTATTATTGTTGAAGGTAATATGGACGTTATTTTACTTGGAAGTCATGGTATTAAGAATGTTTGTGCTTTAATGGGTGTAGTACTTTCTAAAAGTCAAATTGAATCAATAAAAAAACTAAATTCTAAAATTATTTTAATGTTAGATGGAGATAATGCTGGTAAGCTTGCAACTATTAAAATCGGGGATGAACTTTTTAAAAACAATATAGATCTTTATGTAGTAAGACTTTCTAAAGCTAAAGATCCAGATGAATATATAAGAAGTTTTGGTAAAGAAGCGTTACTTGATAATATAAATCATGCCATTAAATATCTTGATTTTAAAATAGAGTATTTAAAAGAAGAAAAAGATTTAAATAATATAAAAGAATTTACTGAATATATTAAAGAAGTACTTGCTATGGCTGGAAATGTTAGTGAACTTGAAAGGGAAGCAATAATAGCTAAACTTTGTAAAGAATATAATATTGATCCAAATATAATTAGACAAAATATTAAAGTAAATAAAACAGAAGTAAAAGAAAAAATAATAATACCTAAAAAGAAGCAAACCAAATATGAAAAAGCAGTATCAAACTTAATATATGCAATGTTGCTTAATAAAAAGTTTTATAAAATATATTCAAGTAAACTTGGTTATCTAGAAGGTAAAATAGAAAAAGATACGGCAGTAAGTATTGGTGGATATATTAAAAAACATGGCGATATTAATATAGCGGATTTTATTAACTATGTAGCCAAACATGAACAAATAACCGAGTATGTAAGTAATGTAATTTCTGAAAATGATAAAGAAGATATTGAAGAAAAAGAATTTTGTGATATATTAAGTACTGTTTCTAAATGTATTGAAGAAAAAGAGATTAATAGATTAAAAAAAGAAATAAAAGAAGAAAAAGATATTGATAGAAAGGTTAAATTAGTAGAAAAACTGGCTAATTTAAAAAAAGGGAGTGATATATAATGAAAGAAATTAAATCATTTAAAGTAAGAGAAGAAGAATTAATTAAACAAGGAAATGAAAAGGGTTATATTACATATGATGAACTAGCTAATAAATTAAAAGGACTTGAAGTAGATAGTGATCTTTTAGATGAACTTTATAATAAATTAATAGAAAGTAATATTAAAGTATTAACTGAAGCACCAAAAGAAGGTGAAGAAGAAGAGGAAGGGGATACATCTGAAAAAGAAGAAGTAATTCTTGATGATGAAGAAATTACTAAAGATGTTAATATTAATGACCCTGTAAGAATGTATCTTAAAGAAATTGGTAGAATTTCTCTTCTTACTTCTGAAGAAGAATTAGAATTATCTGAAAGAATTGATCAAAATGATGAGGTTGCTAAAAACTTGCTTGCTGAATCAAACTTAAGATTAGTTGTATCTATTGCTAAAAGATATGTAGGAAGAGGGCTACTTTTCTTAGATCTTATTCAAGAAGGTAATATTGGTTTAATGAAAGCAGTAGAGAAATTTGATTCATCAAGAGGATATAAATTTTCAACATATGCTACTTGGTGGATAAGACAAGCAATAACAAGAGCTCTTGCTGATCAAGCAAGAACAATAAGAGTGCCTGTTCATATGGTTGAAACTATTAATAAAATGGTTCGTATTCAAAGACAAATGACTTTAGATTTAGGAAGAGAACCAACTGATGAAGAACTTGCTAAAAAAATGGGTATAACAGTTGAAAAGGTAAGAGAAGTAATTAAGATATCTCAAGATCCTGTTTCACTAGAAACTCCTATTGGGGAAGAAGATGATTCTCATTTGGGAGATTTTCTTAAAGATGAAAGTAGTCTTTCACCAGAAGAATATACTGAAAATGAAATCTTAAAAGAAGAAATTAAACAAGTGTTAATGAGTCTTCAACCAAGAGAACAAGAAGTATTGGAACTTAGATTTGGTCTTATCGATGGAACTTGTCATACCCTTGAAGAAGTTGGTAAACGTTTTAGTGTAACAAGAGAAAGAATAAGACAAATAGAGGCTAAAGCTTTAAGAAAATTAAGACATCCTTCAAGAGCTAAAAAACTTAAAGATTTTATGGAAAGTTAATGATTAATAAAAAGTTACTTACTATAGCAAGTTTAATTAGAAAAGATGAAATAGTTGTAGATATAGGATGTGATCATGCATATCTTCCTATTTATCTTGTTAAAAATAATTTATGTAAAAAAGTAATAGCATCTGATATTTCTAAAGGAGCTTTAAAAATAGCTGAAGAAAACATAAAAAAAGAGGGTCTTGATATTAAACTATATTTATCAGATGGACTTAATAATATAAAAGAATATTATGATACGATAGTAATATCTGGTATGGGAACAACATCAATTATTAATATCTTAAAAGATAAGAAGTTATGTAATCATATTATTTTAAGTTCAAATAATAATTTATATGAATTAAGATTATTTATGAATAAACTTGGTTACAGTATTGATAAGGAAATAGCTCTTTATGAAAATGGTAAATATTATGATATTATTTCTTACTTTAAGGGTAAAGAATATTTAAGTAGAGAAATACTTCTATTTGGAAAAAGTTATGATAAAAAATATATAAATTATTTAAAAGAAAAAGAAGAAAAGATAATTAAAAAGTTAAAATTTACTAAAAAGATAAAGAAATTAATATATTTATCTAAAATAAAAAAATATCTTAAAAAGTGTAATTAATATTACATTTTTTTATTATGAAAAATAATCATACACAATTTAAATATATTTGATATAATAAAATTAGTTGAAGATAGTCGTGTTAAAGGAAGTGTTTGTGAATTGAAAAAAACAGAGTTATTATATGGTTCATTATTACATGATATAGGTAAAATAATATATCGAAGTAATCATTCATATCCTAAAGGAACTCACTCTTTTTTAGGTGTAGAATACATAAAAGCTTTTCCAAAACTTGCAAATATAAAAGGAATAATTGAATCGATTAAATATCCCCATAAAAATAATATTGGAGATAAGAATTGTAAAATTGAAGATAATAGTGTGGCATATATTACATATATTGCGGATAATATATCAAGCGGCCATGATCGAATTGATGATAAAGAAAAAGAAGATGCAAATAATACTTTTGATAAAAATATTCCCCTTGCTTCGTTATTTAACATTTTAAATGGTAATAATGAAAAGTATTCTTATCCGTTTAAAACAAATGAACAAATTAATTATCCTTCTGAGAAAAACATTTATTCACCGGGGGAATATGCTGGAATAATTCAGGAAATGAAAGCCTTTTGTAATAATATTGCTTTTGATAAAAAAGAATTTAATTCGCTGCTTCAATTCGCAGAAAGTTATTGGAGTTTTATTCCCTCATCAAC
>CAYFSK010000035.1:0-8352 GCA_964345805.1 uncultured Mycoplasma sp. | reverse complement strand
ATAACTAGTTAAATGAGGTAATAAATATGGAAAACAAAACAAATATAAATTGTGAGATCGGCTCATATGGCCGAAATCGAGCAATCCCTTATAACTAAAGGGTTTCGTCAAAAAAAGTTTTTACATATTTTCATTAAAATCGAGAAAAAACGACAAAAAACGACAAAAATGATGTTTAAATACATCTTTTTTTATGCAATAAAATAGGAGGGATAAAATGGAAAAAATAGAAAGTATAGATATCAAAAAAATACATGACTTTCCAAATCATCCATTTAAAATAATTGAAGATCAAAACTACAAAGAGTTAAAAGAAAGTATTACTAATAATGGAGTTTTAATACCAGTAATTTTAAGAAAGAAAAATAATGATGAATATGAAATGATATCTGGTCATAGAAGAAAGAAAATATCAGATGAACTAGGTATAAAAGAAATACCAAGTATTATTAAAGATCTTTCAGATGAAGAAGCTACTATTATTATGGTTGATTCAAATTTACAAAGAGATAAAATATTACCAAGTGAAAAAGCATTTGCTTATAAAATGAAATATGAAGCTATGAAAAATCAAGGTGTCAGAAATGATCTAACTTCTACACCAGTGGAGCAGAAGTTATCAATTGAAGAATTGAGTGAGCAAGTTGGAGAAAGCAGAGAACAAATAAGACGTTATATAAGGCTTACAGAGTTAATACCGGAATTACTAAGCTTAGTAGATGATACAGTCTTAAAAGATAAAAGAGCTGCTATTACAATGGGAATAAGACCAGCTGTAGAGTTATCTTATTTATCAGCTGATGATCAGCATAAAGTTTATCAAGAAATAACTTATCAAGATGCAACTCCATCTTTTGTTCAATCTAAAAGAATAAGAAAATTAAGTGAAAAAAATAAAATGGATTCTAATAAATTAGAGTCTATTTTTTTGGAAGAAAAACCAAATCAAGAGAGAAGGATAAGTTTCAATGAAAAGAGAATAAGAGAAGTTTTACCAAAAAATATAAAGGATTATAAAATTGAAGATTATATTATAGAAGCTATTAAAACTCATTCTAGAAACAGAAACATAGAAAGGGGTGATACCCATGAAGTAGATATTTAGCACCTTAGACTATTATTTATTAAGAATATAAAATGTAACTAGAGGTATTATAATGAAAAAAATTATAAGTCTTCTACTTTTATTATCTTTATTACTGGGATCAAGTTTTATTTATAATAATAAATTAATTACTGATTCAAATGAAGTTAAAACAACTTCTATAAATGAAGATATAAAAGAAATAGAAGGAAGTGATTTAGATGAACCTATTAAAGAAAGTAGTGAAGATATCACTAGCGGCATTGATATTTTTGATAACACTAATGACAGTAGTAATACAAACTATTTGGAGAGCAATACTGTCAGTGAGTCTAATGAGTTAAAAGAAAGTAAACCTATAACAGAAAAACCAGCTAATCAAAAAGAAAAACCGATGGAACGAACAGCATGGGATGATCTGGGAATAAGTGAAAGTGATTATTATAATAAACCAATGTGGTCGTGGGCTACAGTGGATTTTTCAATCACAGAGTATATTACTTATGAAGAGACACACCAAGCATGTATTAATTATGGAAATGCTTTGGAGGATATAGTTAGTTTTTCTTGCTATACGGTAAATAGTTACTCGGGTGCTTATTTAGGAGATATGCTCAAAATAGTAAAATAAGAAAGGAAATTAAATGAAAAAAAGAATTATGAAGTATGCATTAGTAAGCATGCTTTTTTTATTGGCAATTTTTAGTACTGAAACAGTACATGCAGAAGAATATACTGGACATTATATAAAACAAGGTGAATATATAAGTAATATATATATTAAAAAAGTTCAACCAAGTGGATATTCAAAATATCAACAAGCAGGAATTTTAAGAACGAGTCACGACAATCAATTTGTCTATTGTCTTCAACCTTATGTGAGTATTGATAATGATCCACCATACTATACAGTTATTAGAGATGATTATCAAAATGTTTTAGGACTATCACAAGAACAATGGGATAGAATAACATTATTAGCTTATTATGGTTATGAATACAATGAAAATGGATATAATCATAGCGAAGTAAAGTGGGAAGCTATAACACAAGTTATGATTTGGAGAACAACTAATCCAGAATCTGATATATTCTTTACTGATAAATTAAATGGTAATAGAATAGTTAGATTCGAAGATGAGATGGCAGAGTTAAATGCTTTAGTTGCTAATCATTATAAAGTACCAAAGTTTAATGATAATGTAACAATACCAATTGGACAAACTATTACATTAAATGATTTAAATTATGTTTTAAAAGATTATAAAATAAGTAGTACATCAAATGTTAATGCAAGTATTACTAATAACGAGTTAAATATAACACCAACTGGTATTGGTGATGGAATTATAAATTTAGAGAAAAAAGCAACAAAATATGAAATACCACCGGTTGTATATTTTTCTAACCATTCTCAAAATGTAATGCGAGTAGGTACATATGATCCAGTAAAAACAAAAGTAACAATAAAAGTTATAGGTGGGAAAGTAACTATCGATAAAAAGGATAGTGAAACTAAATTAAATGAACCACAAGGTGAAGCTAAGTTAAATGAAGCTAAGTATGGAATCTTTAAAGAGGATGGAACAAGAGTTGGAAGTATTACAACTAATTTAGAAGGAAAGAATACGTCTGATTATTTACCAACACTTGGAAAATTCTACTTACTAGAAGAAATAGCTTCTGAAGGATATTTACTTGATGAAACTAAGTATTATTTTTTAATAACTGAAAATAATTTAAATCCAACGATTGAAGTATTTGAAAAAGTAATTAAAGTTGACTTTGAATTTACTAAAGTATTTGCAAATGATAAAACAGGAGTAATGATACCAGAGGTTGGAATTATTTTTGAAATAATAAACAATAAGAATGAAGTTAAAAAAGAGGTCATCACTGACAATCAAGGAGTAATTAAATTCACATTACCTTATGGAAAATATACAGTAAGACAAAAAACATCAACATCTGGTCATGAAAAGATAGATGACATAAGTATTGAAGTAAAAGAGGAAACAGATACGGTTAAAAAAGTATTGTCAAATGCTTCTATAAAAGCAAAACTTAAAGTAGTTAAAATCGATTCTGAAACTAAAGAAGTAATTAAAAGAAGTAATATAAAATTCAAAATATTCGATGTAACAAATAATAAATATATCTGTCAAACAATAACATATCCTACTAGTATTACTTATTGTGAATTTGAAACCGATAAAAATGGTGAATTCACAACACCTTATCCATTAAATACTGGAACTTATAGATTAGAAGAAATAGATCAAGCAATAGATGGTTACCTATGGAATAATGAATCGCACGTGTTTTATATAGATTCAGAACACCTTTTTGACAAAAACGAAGAAAAGTTCTATAATTTATCTCAGTTAATTAAAAAGCGATTTATTCGAAGTAATTATTTTATAAAACTTTATAGAGAACTTGTGGTTGGTGGAAACAAGTAAGAGTAAAATAATGAATTACAAATAATGATTTTAATCGATGGAGACATAGTTATCAATAAGAGGTAATAAACTATTATTACAAAAAAAGATGGTACCACGACTAGTTCGTCCTTTATGGATGTCTAGTCGTTTTTATTTTCAAGGAGGTGGTTTGTATGGATAGTGAGTATTACTATTATTGCTTCGGTGATTGTAATTTATTTAACTATACAAATTATTTAGGAGGAAATAGAAATGGAAAAAGATTTATTTAGTATTTTAAAAGAGAGAGGTTATGTTAAAGACCTTACACATGAGCAAGAAATTATTGATTTGGTTAATGGAGAACCTATGACTTTCTACCTAGGTATAGACCCTACTGCAGATAGTCTTCATATTGGTCACTTTTTTGCTCTAACAATGTTCAGATGGTTGCAGGATTTTGGTCATCATGGAATAGTTTTAATTGGTGGTGCAACTGCCTTAGTAGGAGACCCTACTGGTAAAAGTGATATGAGAAAAATGCTTTCTAAAGAAGAGCAAAAGTAGGATATATTAAAACACTAAAGATATATGAAGAGTATTTCCCAGAAAGAAAAGGCTTATTTTATAAATTGCCCGTTTTATCAACAAGAGATATTACATATCCAATTGATGAAATGATAGAAACTTAAAATGGTAAATATCAAAAAGTATTGCAATTGAGTAAAAATTATAAATAAAGATATTATTTAAAGACCTATGGTCTTTTTTTTTGATACAAATTGTAAATATATATTTTTATTTATAAGTAATACTTTACAACAAAAATATTGGTGTTATAATATAAATAACAAATTATAATTCACTTGAGAGTAACTAATTTTAATTTGTTTTTTACCTATTATGGAAGGAGAAGGAATGAAAAAAAGAAAAGAGAAAAGAGGAACTGAAGAAAAAACATTAAATAAGAAAGTATTAGCGGGTATTATTGTTCTTTCATTAATATTTATAGCTTTAATTTTATTTTTGTTATTTGGGAAAAGTAACGATATTAAAATTACTTTTGATACAAATGGAGGAACACAATTAAATTCTCAACTTTTAGAAAAAGATGGCAAACTAACTAAACCAAATGATCCAACAAAAGAAGGATATATTTTTGATGGTTGGTATGTAGATGATGAAGAATTTGATTTTGATAGAGTATTGACAGAAAATGTTACTTTAGTAGCAAGATGGAAAAAAGTAGAAAGCAGTGAAGAAGAAGATAAATTTACTGTTACTTTTGAAACTGATGGTGTTGTATATGCGAATAAAACAGTAGAAAAAGATAAATTGTTGTCAGAGCCAACTGATCCAACAAAAGAAGGATATGATTTTATATCTTGGCAATTAGATGGTAAAGACTTTGATTTTAGTACAAAGATTACTAAGGACATAACATTAATAGCAACATGGGAAAAGAAAGTAACTAATACAACAACAATAAGACATAAAATAACATTTGATAGTAATGGTGGAACTTCAGTTTCATCTAAATTAGTAGTAAAGGGTACTACTGTTGCTAAACCAAAAAATCCAACAAGAAGTGGTTATACATTCTTAGGGTGGTATTTAAATAATAAATTATATAATTTTAGTAAAGGTGTATATGATAACTTTACTTTGGTTGCTAAATGGCAACAAGTTCAAAGTAATATTACATATTCAATTAGTTGGGTAAAAATAGAGTCTAGTTCAATAGGTCAATATACATTATATATTAGAAGTTCAGAAGGAAATAATGTCTCTGGGAAAGTAAGATTAACAACTACTGCTGGGACTACATCTGTTGTTGATATTCCATCAACCGGAAAAACATATATTAAATCTGCTATCGAGAGTGCATCTGTAGAAAGTGTGAATTAATTATGAAAGGGAATATTATGAAAAAAATAATTACTAGTTTATTTATATTTGTATTTTTAATGTTATTTGTTAACAATGTTAATGCAGTAACAATTAATGAAAGTACAGATCCAACAAATGGGCTAACAACTATAGAAGATAACTCAATTATAATAGGTGTTACAAGATTTGAAGATGGAGTAGTAATAACTGCTCAAAGAGCAGCAACTGCAGGAGTAAATGATGCTCTATTTAATATCGGAGTAGATGGATATTCTGGAGTTAATATATATTATTATCTAGGAGGATCTTGGTTTGTTTTAGATGATGAAAATCAAGCTAATCCTTTAGATGAATCAAATCCTGAAGATCAAGAAACAATAGAAGAATTAGAAAGTCCGGAAATCTATTATGTAAATAATGTGGAAAAACAATTAACTGTTGATTTTACATTTGATGGAGAAGGAAATTTAGAATTTAATACAGATAATAATAAAGATGGATTAGTATCTTTTGCAGATGGAAAATTAACTATTCCAGCTACAGTTAAATCTCTACAAATAGAAATTAAAGATCCTGATACAGGAGATGTTATAGGATTAGTTGTTTTAACAAAAGATCCTGATAATAAAACGGATTATGAAACAACTTCTTTAACTAATTATATAAATGCTTTAGGAAGAGTAGTAGAGGCCGATTATACAGAAGCAAGTTGGGCAACATATCAAGGAGTAGTATCATTAAATGTAGTGACTGCAGAAAGTACTCAAGGAGAAGTAGATACAGCAACTTCAAAGATAACTACAGCACAAGGAAGTTTAGTATTTGCAGGAAAAGCAGCATTAGATGCAGCAAAAGCAGTAGCAGGAGGATTAACAGAATCAACATATACAATAGCAACATGGTCAGTATTAACAACAGCATTAGGATTACCTGAAACAACAAATGCATTAATATTAACAAAAACAACAGCAATAACAACAGCAATATCAAATTTAGTTGTAAAAGCTGATTTAACAGCATATAACGCAGCATTAGCTGCAGTAGTAGAAGCTGATTATACAGAAGCAAGTTGGGCAACATATCAAGGAGTAGTATCATCAAATGTAGTAACAGTAGAAAGTACTCAAGGAGCAGTAAATACTGCAACAGCAAATATAACTACAGCACAAGGAAGTTTAATAACAAAATTAACTCAAGCAAAATCAGATGCAAAAGAAGAATTGACAACAGCATTAGGAACATATACAGGATCTGATTATACTGAAGGAAATTGGACAATATTAAACGGATATAAAACAACAGGAGATACTGCAATAGAAAACGCAACAACAGTAGGAGAAGTATCAACTGCAAAAACAACAGCATTAGAAGCAATGGATGGAGTATTAACTAATGCTGAAATACTAGCAGAAGCAAAAGCAGATGCCATTGCAGCAATTGGAGTTAATTATTTAGTTGGAACTCCAAGAATATTAACTCAAGCAGAAATATCAGCAATTGGTATTACAGTAGGAGCAGATCAAAAATTATTTGAAGTAATGATAACACCTGATTATGCAAATTTAGAAACAGCACAATTAAGTGGAAGAGCAGTAAATACAGTGTTTACTGTAGCTACACCAAATATAACAGTATACTATCCTTATTGGAACGGTACAACGAATGTATTGGAATCTGGAGATAGTACAGGTAGTGGAGGACCATATATAGTTGGAATGGCAGCTTATCCATTAAGTTATCCAAATTTAGAAAATCCTGCACCATTTTATGTACTAGTTAATGATACAATAGATGCAGATGTAAGTATAACAATAAAACTAGAAGATTCAGAATGGAATGATGTTTTATATGCAAACCAAACAGTTATTAAAGATTATAATGATTTGCTATTAATGATAGCAAAATATGAAGCATATGATGAATTATCAAATATATTAAGTCAATATATTGAAAAACATTATACTGAAGAAAAATGGACAATATTAAACGGATATAAAACAACAGGAGATACTGCAATAGAAAACGCAACAACAGTAGGAGAAGTATCAACTGCAAAAACAACAGCATTAGAAGCAATGGATGCAGTATTAACTCAACCGGTAATAAATACTACATCAAATATTGGATATCCACAACTGTATATTGCGGTAGATAAAGCATCTAGTGGTGATAATATTAAATTGACTAGAAATCTAAGCAATTTATCTAAATCGACCGGAAAAACAACTGTAGATGGCAAAGTAATTAATCTTGACTTAGCTGGAAATCGCATAACAATTAAATCTACAGCTGCTTTAGACTTCGCATTTGTAATTACATCAACGGGTGAATTAATAATTTCGGATAGCTCTGGTACAAATTCTGCCGGTTTTGATAGAGTATCAGGATACGATGGGATACAGAATAAAGGTAAACTTACAATTAATGGAGGAACATACAATACAGTAAGTGGTTTTGCTATTGTTATGGAAGGCACTTCAAGTGAAACAACAATAAATGATGGTATTTTCAATTCATTTATTGGAAGCAATGGTATTACCTCTGGCGGAACATTAACTATAAATGGCGGAACATTTACGAAACAATTATATTTAGCAGCAGCAAATACGATTACTGAAATAACAGGAGGAACATTTGCTCCAATTGGAAATGAATCAGCAATAGATATTAAAGCGGGAACATTAAATATAAGTGGAGGAACATTCACTAATAATATTGATACAGTTACAAATAGTGTAGATACTGTTATTAATACAAATGGATCTGGAGCATATAAAGGTGTAATAGTAGCAACTAAACCATCAGGAACTGGTTATGCAAGCAACACTATAATAGATATAAGCGGAGGAACATTTATAAATAATACAGTAGGAGGAGACACTATCGTATTAGCAAATCATGGTAGTACATATACTATTAGTACAACAATTAACTCGGTGAAAAATGAGCTAACCA
>CAYFSK010000034.1:0-8515 GCA_964345805.1 uncultured Mycoplasma sp. | reverse complement strand
AGATCTAAATACTGCTTTAACAGCTCCCATTAATTGTTCTTTAGGATCTTGTGGGAAATCTTTACCCTTTTCTTTTTTGTAAACAGCCTTAAATCTTTTAACTAATTCTTTTAAATCATCAACAGAAAGTTCATTATCAAATTTAATACCTTTTTCTTCTTTTAACTCATCAATAATTTTTTCAAAAAAAGATTTAGATACTTCCATAACAACATCTGAATACATTTGAATGAATCTACGATATGAATCATAAGCAAAACGAGGATTGCCTGTTTTTTTAGCAAAACCTTCAACAGCTTCATCATTTAAACCTAAGTTTAAAATAGTATCCATCATTCCTGGCATAGATGCTCTTGAACCACTTCTTACTGAAACTAAAAGTGGATCAGATAAATCACCAAATTTTTTACCTTGTAATTTTTCAAGTTCTTTTAGATTATCAAATATTTCTTTTTCTATTTCTTTTGAAATTTTTTCTCCCTTATTATAATAATCTGTACATGCTTCTGTTGTAATTGTGAAGCCTTGAGGTATAGGTAAACCCAAATTTGTCATTTCTGCAAGGTTTGCGCCTTTTCCTCCTAATAAATTTTTTAATTCCTTGTTTCCTTCCGAAAACTTATAAACATACTTCATTTGTTATTTCTCCTCCTTAAATATTCTAACATATAAAAAAAACTAAGTAAATTATTAATACTAGTTTTTTATGCTTTTTTAAGATACTTTCACTTTTAGCCTAACCATTGATTTAACATTACCAACACAATTTCCTGATGGGGCTTTAGAATTATATTGAACTGTTTGGGATATTGTTGTACTTCCCTTTTTCTTACCAGTAATAAGCCAAGTAAAACCTGTATTTGTTATATTACTTCGATCTTGACTAACATAGCTACTCCAACCTCCCGCTCCATCAGCAGTCCTTCTTGTCCACTCAACTAAAGTTCCACAATCTGATGGAAGAGTTATACCAACTGATTTTGTTTCACCAACTTTTAGGTTTATTACTGTATTTTGCGGACCAACTGACATAACTAAATTATGAGATCTTACAAAACATTTATTAAATTTTTCATCTTTTGGCTCACTTGAATCACATCCCCCTTTAGGAGGTGCAAAACCTGGCCAAATTTTACCTCCCCAAGATGTTTTTCCTCCGGTTAAACCACTTGAAGAACCTCCTGATGAACTGCCAGATGAGCCACTATAACTTCCTCCTGATGAACCTCCACCTGTATATGGGTCTTTTTTTGGATCTGTTGTTATTGTACCTATGTGAGACTTTTTCCCTTCTAAATCTTTTTTTATTTCTTTTTCCGCTTCTTTTTCAGCATCTTTACGCTTTTTTGCTTCTTTTTCTTTTGCTAATAATTCTTTTTTTTCTAAACCCTCAATATATTTATAACTAACCTTTTCATAACACATTAAATATTCATTATTACTACTAAATAAAGAAATTACATAATTAGTTATCACTGGTATAAAAAATATCATTACTCCAACAACCATATTTCTTATTATGGTTGTAACATTTTCTTTATCTGGTTTTAATAACTCTTTATA
This sequence comes from uncultured Mycoplasma sp., assembly GCA_964345805.1. Taxonomy (GTDB): domain Bacteria; phylum Bacillota_I; class Bacilli_A; order RF39; family UBA660; genus UBA6448. Next base: position 6,952 of record CAYFSK010000034.1, on the reverse strand, counting down.
TAAAAGATACATACCTCTTATAATAAGAAATACGGGAACTAAAATAAAAGCTATTTTAAATAACTCTTTAAAAAATAAAGTTGTTTTTAAACTACCAATATTAGTGCAAAGATCACTATCTAAAAACATTTAACATCCCTCTTTCATTCATTTTTATTTTTAAATTGCAATATTATAGGTGTTCCTTCTAAATCAACAGTCTTTCTTATTTGATTTTCTAAATATCTTTCATATGAAAAATGAATTAATTTTTTATTATTTACTTCAAAAGTTATCTTTGGAGGTCTATATCCAGTTTGATGAGTAAAATATATTTTTAATCTCTTCCCCTTATATGAAGGAGGATTATGCATTATAACAGCCTCCGTTATAATATCATTAAGTACTGATGTAGGAATATCTTTACGATGGTTTTCTGCAGCTTTAATAATACTAGGCATTAAATCATTAATTCTTTTTCTTTTCTTTGCCGAAACATAAACTATGCTTGCATATGGAATAAATTTAAATTCTTCCTTCATAAGTATATTCCACTCTTTTATCTTTTCATTAGGATTTTCTACTGTATCCCATTTATTAACTGCTATAACAATTGCTTTCCCAGCTTCAAGTGCATATGAGGCAATATGTTTATCATGTTCTATTATTCCTTCTTCAGCACTTACAACAAGAACCACTACATCACTTCGATCTATAGCTTTTAGACTTCTAAGTAAACTATATCTTTCAACATTTTCATATATTTTACCTTTTTTACGCATTCCTGCTGTATCAATTACAATATATTCTTCATTATTATATTTATATTTAGAATCAACAGCATCTCTTGTAGTACCAGCTATATCTGATACTATTAATCTGTCTTCATTTATTAAAGCATTTATTAAACTACTTTTACCAACATTTGGCCTTCCTACAAAACAAAATTTAACATGTGGGTCTTCTTCATAACTAACAGGATTCATATCTTTTACTATTTCTTCTAAAAGTTTATCAAAACCTATATTATGTTCTGCAGATACTCCCATTACAATTTCAAAACCTAGTTCATAATAATTATATATATTATTTAATCTTTCCTTATTATCAAGTTTATTTACAACAACAATAACTTTCTTATTTGTCCTATGTAAAATATCTCTTACCTTTATATCTTCACTATCTATTTCACTATTTCCATCAACAACAAAAAGAATAATATCAGCCTCATCAATAGCAATATTAGCTTGAATTAAAACTTCACTATTAAACTCATTATCACTAGTTGTAATACCACCAGTATCAATTAAACGAAAGCTTATATCATTATATGATACAGTTCCATAAATTCTATCTCTAGTTACTCCAGGAGTATCTAGTATTATAGCTTTCCTTTCTTTAATAAGTCTATTAAAAATAGTGCTTTTTCCTACATTTGGTTTTCCGATTAAACATACAGTTTGCATTATATAATTCCTTTTTATTATGGGCAAATAACTTTTTCATTTTGAAGTATTGTCCATACATCATTTGTTAAAAGATTTTTATTTGCCGTACTATTAACTACACATGAATAAACCCTTCGATTTTCAATATAAGCTCTTACCGATAAAGTACCAAGACTAGTTCCAGTAACAGCATGCAAAATATCAGGGTTATTTGAAGCATTAACCTCATCTGTTTTTATATATCCTCTTGACATATATGTTGCAAGGGTATTTGTTCCAAGTGATGGATTAGCTTTAAGTTGCTCAATATTATCTCTTCCCCAATCAGATACTCCTCCTAAAGCAAGTTCAACCTTATCTGCTGTCATTTTATAATTCATTTTATTTTTTATCGTTGCAACACTTACAGTACCAATTGTAGCAATAATACCAAGTATCACAATAACAGCAAGCAGTTCAATTAATGTAAATCCTTTATTATTCATCTCTTCTCCTTATAAATACTTAGATATAATGCCAAGTATTTCATTTCTTCCCTTTTTAGTCATACTAGAAAAAGGAACAAACTTATTATCATCATTTAATTTAAATGCTTCATTAAAATATTTATCTTGTTTAACTCTACCATTTTTAGTTACTTTATCATATTTAGTAGCAACTATATCTACATTTAAATTATAATATTTTAAAAAATTATACATAAGAAGGTCATCATCAGATGGCTTATGACGATAATCAACAAGCAAAAAAACATGTTTTAAGTTCTCTCTTGTTTTAATATATTCTTCTATCATCATTCCAAATTTTCTTTGCGTATCTTTATCTACAGCAGCATAACCATATCCAGGAACATCAACTAAATAAAACTTATCATTAATATGATAAAAATTAAGTGTTTGTGTTTTACCTGGTTTTGATGATGTATGAGCAAAGTTTTTTCTTTCAACAATTGTATTAATAAAACTACTTTTACCTACATTACTTTTACCCACTAAAAGAAACTCTGGTTTTCTATCTTCAGGATATTGACTTACCCTAACAGCTATTTTAGGTTCTTCTACAGATATAATATTCATGACTAATCACCTAACTAAATTATATATTAAATCTTGATATATTTCAATAATTTAAGAAAGTTAATCAATTAAACTAGTTACATACTTTCTAGCACTTATATCTGTTTTAATTAAATCATCTAAATTAGGATTTTTAATATAATCTATCTTCTTTATAGCTTTAAATATTAAATCTTCAATTTCTAAAAATGAAATTAAACCATTTCTAAATGCTTCATTAGCCATTTCATTTGCTGCATTTAATATTGCCGGATAATTACCACCCTTCTTACCTACATCATATGCTAATTTTAAAAGAGGAAATCTTTCATAATCCATTTTTTGAAAACTTAAAGTTCTAATATCAGAAAAAGAAAAATTATTTTCTGCCTTCAACCTATTAGGATAAGAAAGAGCATACATAATTGGAATACGCATATCTTTATTACTAATTTGAGCTATTATTGATCCATCAATATATTCTACCATTGAATGAATATAACTTTCTTTATGAATAACAACTTTAATATTATCATAATCAATATTAAATAAAAAATGAGCTTCTATTACTTCAAAACCTTTATTCATCATTGTAGCACTATCAATAGTTATTTTATCTCCCATCAACCAATTAGGGTGATTTAAAGCTTCTTTAACACTGACATTTTTTAGTTCTTCTCTATTTAAATCTCTAAAAGCTCCTCCTGATGCAGTAATAATTATATTTTTAATTTCTTTAATATTATTTCCTTGTAAACATTGTAAAATAGCAGAATGTTCACTATCTATCGGAAATAATTTACATTTATTTTTCTTTAATGCTTTTTTGATAATATCTCCAGCTATAACAAGACTTTCTTTATTAGCTAAAGCTATATCTTTTTTATTTTCTATTGCTTTTAAAGTTGGAATAAGTCCAACAAATCCCACTAAGGCATTAACCAGTAAATCATAGTTTTTTAATTGAGTTAATTTAATTAAACCACCATCTCCATAATAAAAAGTAATTTTTGGATATTCTTTTGATAATTTTATAGCATCTTCTTTTTCTAAAACACAAATAATATTACAATTTAACTTATTTATTAACTTTTTACATACATCTATATTTTTACCAACACTAAAAGCTATTATTTTAAATTTATCTTTATTTTTATTTATCACATCAACAGTTTGTAATCCAATTGAACCAGATGCTCCAAGTAAAACTATTTTTTTCATAATTCACCTTTTTAATATTATATAATAAAAAAAGTTAAGTTTCCCTAACTTTTACATTAAATCATCTTGATTATCTAAATCAATCTTTTTATAATTATCACCATTTACTTTAATATCAAGAATACTTCCTTTTAAAGTATATTCAATAACTTGTCCATCTTCATAAAAAGATTTAATTACATTACCAAGTTCTTCATTATATATTTCAAGTTTTCTATTAGATAATTTAATTACATAACTTTTATATATATTACATTGATCTAAAGTATCATTTGGAAATAAATCTTCATGAGAATAATTATATAATTTATATTCTCCTGAATCAGATTTAGTAATGATTACTCTTGTATTATATTCATATATTGGTGTATTAAATACTTGTGATTGTTGGTTGTCTAAAAAATCTATTATATAATAACCCTTATCATCTTCTACAACAACATAACCAGCTTCATTTTCAAGATAACCAACATATTTATATTTGGTATTAATTTGAAATGAATATGACTCGGTATTAAGTAACCCATATTGGCCACCAGAATTTTCTACTATTAGAAATTTTTTATTTAAAACACCACCATAGTTAATTAAACTTTTAATTTCCGAAATTAATATGTTATTCTTAATATTTTGAAAATAAATATTTTCTCCATCTTGAATAAATGCATAAATATCATATATTGAGGTATCAAAATTTTCACCAGGATTAGTGTTTAAAACATCACCTTTTATTTCAGTTGTTTTAGCTAAAGCACAATCATCATTCTTACAATCATATGTACCTTTTAATACTTTACCTTCATAAAAATAAAGTTTATTACCTATTCTAGGAAGTCTTTTAGGATTTTCTCCTAAAATAAGTCTTCTATTAGCATTAAAAAAACCATATCCAGCCATAGGAATAACCAAGAGAATCATAAGAATAAGGAAAGGAAGTATTAAACGATTGTTTTTTATTTTATTCACTGCCACCTTCTCCTTCCCCACCTTCTTCTTTTTGAATAGTAATCATTGTATCAGATACTGTATATAAATAAGTGGTTTTTTGATTACCTATATCAGTTATAATAATCTTTTTATTTTCTGTATCTACTTTTAATTCTTTATAATTTGTTGGAAGATCAATTCCAAGCATTGGATAAGCAGTAGTATCACTATATTTATATAAGTATAATTTATTTACATAAGTACCAAGATAAAAATCATTATATAACTCAAGTAAATTAAATTTTTTAGAAGTATCAGATATAATCTTTCCTTTATCTAGACTATATAATAGATATTCTTTATTTTTAGAATCATATACTACTAGATATTTACCAGTTTTACTTATAATATCAAATTGACTTTTTACTACTTCAACACCATCTAAAGTATAAAGATAATTATAAGTTACTCTTTTAACCAAGTAATAATCTTTATCAAATCTACTTATTGATTTAGTTCCATCAAGTTTATTATTAATTGTTTCACCAAAACTTAAAATTTTATGTGGCCCGTCTTTATTTATTGTAATCATTCCATAATAATCACTCATGTTTTTAGCAACAACATTTTTATCAGTAGATTCAATATGAGTAATATTTTCACTTCCATAACCAGTATCAACAGCTTGATATTTAACTGATATTTGTCCTTTTACAAAATCATATAAATTAATATTTGTTATTGTACTACCAGTTTGATTATCATATATAAAGACATAGCGATTACTAATAATTGGTGAAAAACCATTATTATCTTTATTTAAAATACCACTTTCTTTAGCAACAAAACAGTTAGTAAAATCACCTGCTTCAGAAAGCAATTTATTTTTATTAGTACATTCATACTTACCAAGTAATTCTTTTTTATCTAAATCTTTATAAAAATATAAAAATCCATCAGAATAATTAACATAATTATATCTTTTATTAACTAGTGCTTCATAAACATTTATTTCTTTTGTGCTTTGATCAAATAATTTTACTTTAATAATTCCATTTTCATAAGTAAATTCAAATGCTTTTAATGTTTCAACATTTTCTCCATTTTCATTAACTCTATTTAAAGGATTATAATATATACTATTTAAAGCGATACCTTTTTGATTTAACAAAACAAGTTCACTACTATATGCAGTAAGTTTACCTTCACTTACTATAAATACAAAATCTTCATAAAAATCAATGAAAGCAGAGGCAAATTTTAAAGCATCATTCCCTTCATAATTATATAAATAATATTTATTATCTTTATATAAAGATATATATTTTTCACTAAACTTTCTTATCTCACCAGGTACTTTTTTACTTAGCTCTTTTTTATCTTTATCAACTAAATACGATTCGTTTTCTTCTTTAGCAACAAATACTTTATCATTATCAGATATACCTAAATATGAATATTCAAATGGTAAAATTGTTTCAACTGCAGTTGTTGATATATTTATAATTCCATATTTATCATTCATGTCTTTAGCAACGATATATTTAAGAGGATTTTTACTTTCTTTAATAAGTTTATATTCCCCAAGATTTTTATTACTTTTTAAATCATAAAGATTTATTTCTTCTCCATCTTGAACAAATACATACATATTATTATAAATTTGACTTTCTAAAATTAATTCTTCATTATCTAAATTAACCATTTTAGGTGCATCAAAATCATCTTCCTTAGTAAAATCGGCAAGTTTGCATTCTTTTACTTTCTTTACATTACATTCATATCTACCTATTTCTTTAGATGCTTTATCATAGAATATTAAAGTACCATTTTTATACATATAATTAGTACTTTTAACAACTACATCTGTCTTTTTCTTAGGTTTATTAAACACTAAAAAATATAATAATAGACCAGTTATTATTAACACTATTAAAGAAATACTAACAATAAAAATTATTTTACCTTTTTTAGAAAGTCTTTTATAAAAGAATTCTTTTTTTACCTTTTCTTTCTTTACTTTCTTTTCTTTTCCTTTTTTATTTTTATTGTTTACTTCATTTTTAATAACAAGCTCATTTGTACTTTCTTTAATTTTCTTTAGATCTTCATCAAACAAAGTATCTTCTATATCATTATTTAATTCAACAATTACATTTTTATCTTCTTCATTATCCATAAGTTCACATCCCTATTTTTCTACCTATTATTATAACATAGATAACTTTAAATTAAAATAAAAAGTAGCTTTTAAAAAGCTACATTTATTATGGTCCTGGAACTCCTGCTATAAAGGTAGTATTACCTACTCCTCTCCAAGTA
>CAYFSK010000033.1:0-8555 GCA_964345805.1 uncultured Mycoplasma sp. | reverse complement strand
ATAACTAATTAATGAGGTAATAAATATGAATGAGAATAAAACAAATATAAATTGTTATCCAGGTCATATGGCTAAAGCTAAAAGGCTTATGATGGAAAATATAGATGCAATTGATATTGTGTATGAAGTAATAGATGCAAGAATACCATATTCATCTAAAATAGAAAATATTAATGACTTTATTAAAGTTAAAAATAAGATTTTAATTATGACTAAAAAAGATTTATGTAATGAAACAGAAACAAATAAATGGATTAAATACTATGAAAAATTTGAATATAATGTAATATGTCTTGATTTAAAAGATAATAATGATTATAAAAAGCTTATTAGTTTAACTAAAAAAATAACTAGTGATATTCAAGATAAAAGAAAAAATAAAAATCTTAAAGATAAAGAAATTAAAGCTTTAGTTATTGGTATTCCTAATGTAGGAAAATCAACTTTAATAAATAAATTAGTAGGAAAGAATGTTGCTAATACGGAAAATAGACCAGGTGTTACTAAGACTCTTACTTTTCTTCCAACTAATTATGGAATAACTTTACTTGATACTCCTGGAATACTATGGCCTAAATTTAGTGATCAAAATATAGCTATAAATATAGCAAGTGTTGGATCAATAAAAAAAGAACTTATTAACATCTATGATGTTTGTTTACATCTGCTTGATACTTATAAAAAATATTATCCTTTTATACTAGAAGATTATAAAGTATCTGGAGAAAACTCCTTAGAAATATATGAATCTCTTGCTAAAAGATGGGGATTTATTAAAAATAATGAAATTAATAATAATAAAGTAAATGATCGTATTTATCATGACTTTGTTAGTGGTAAAATAAAAGGAGTTACACTTGATATATGCAAATAGATTTACTTTCTTATGAAAAAGATTTATATAAAAAAGGCTATGAGTTTATAGCTGGAGTAGATGAAGCAGGAAGAGGGCCTTTATGCGGACCTGTTGTAGCAGCTGCTGTAATACTTCCGAAAGAATATTATTTAGAAGGTCTTAATGATTCTAAAAAACTTACTGCTAAAAAAAGAGATGTTTTTTATGATATTATAAAAAAAGATGCAATAAGTATTGGCATTTCTATTATAAATAGTGATATAATAGATAGTATTAACATTTTAGAAGCATCAAGACTAGCTATGAATAAGGCTATAAATGCTTTAAAAGTTAAACCAGATTATATATTAACTGATGCTATGAACTTATATAAAGATAATACTCTTCCTATTATTAAAGGAGATCAAAAATCTTTATCAATTGCTGCAGCTTCAGTTATAGCTAAAGTAACAAGGGATAGAATCATGGATGAGTATGATGAGAAATATCCTTTATATGAATTTAAAAAACATAAAGGTTATCCTACTAAAGGACATCTAGAAAAAATAGAAAAATATGGTGTACTTGATTTTTATCGAAAAAGCTATAAACCTGTTAAAATAATACTTGAAAGGAAATAATAATGAGACTTTATAAATATGATTTTTTTAAAAATTATTTATTCTTAATTACATTTAGTTTATTTATAGAAATAATATTTAGATTAATAGCCAATCTACCAATATTAAATTATTCTTTATTAAGAATCTTTTTAGCAAACTCTATTTTATCAATAATAATCTCTTATATATCATCTTTATTTAGTAAAAAAATAAGTCATATTATTAATCTTTCTTATCTTTTTTTAATATCTATTTATTCACTTTGTCAGCTTGCTTTTAATAATTATATTGGTGTTTATATGTCTTTTAATGCATCTGGACAACTAGGAGCTATAAAAGATTATATTATTGATTTTATTAAAGCAATAAAACCTAATTATTATTTAACTTTATTACCACTTATAGTAGCTATCTTATATGTTATATTAATACCTAAAATATTTAAGAAAAGATACGGTATTTTTACCCTTAAAAGAAAATATAAATATCATAATGCGATTATCTTTATTGAAGTAATATTATTATTATTTTTCTTTGGTACTGGGTATTACTATTTACTTGGTAATAATTATTCTACTGATAATTATCAAGCAGTATCAAATAAAGATTTGTTTTTAAATATTCCTAGTGAAGGATTGTTTGTAAAAGAATTTGGAATCTTTACTTTTGGTGTGCAGGATTTAAGAAATAAGTTTGCAAAAAAAGATACTATTATTACAACTTATAATGAACTTGCTCAAGCTAAAATAACTTCAAGTAATAGAGAGTTTGATGATAGTAATTGGGAGATTTTAATTAATGAAGAGATGAATGCTAAATATAATAATTTAAATAAATATTATATTAATAAAATTATTGATGATAAAAATAAATATACAGCTTATTTTGAAAATAAAAATTTAATTGTTATTTTAATGGAAAGTGTTAATGATATTATTTATAATAAAAAGTATTTTCCTAATTTTTATAAAATGGCAAGTGATGGATGGTATTTTGAAAATAATTATTCACCTAGAAATTCTTGTGCTACTGGAAATAATGAGTTTTCTTCATTAACTGGTCTTTATGCTGTTTATAATACGTGTTCACCAAATACATATAGAGATAATGATTATTATGAAGCTTTATTTAATTTATTTAATAATAAAGGATATTATACATCAAGCTTTCATAATTTTAATGAAAACTATTATTACAGATCTATTTATCATTTAAAAATGGGTAGTCAAAAATATTATGGAATAGAAGATTTAAATATTCCATGGTCACTTGATTATGGAGAGTGGACTAGTGATGTTGATTTAATGAGTAGATATTTAGAACTTTTACTTGAAAATAAAGGTAATAAAAAATTTATGAGTTATATTACAACTGTATCAGCTCATAATCCATATAATTATTCTACTAAATTTGGGGATATGTATCTTGATATGACTGAAAATACAGATCTACCAATGGATATGCGAAGATATTATTCTAAATTAAAAGAATTTGATAATGCTCTTGGTGTATTATTAAAAGGACTTGAAGATAATAATTTACTTGATGATACAGTAATAGTTATGTTTGGAGATCACTATCCATATGCTCTTGATGAAAAAACATTAAAGAGTGTTTTAACAAGAAGTATTGATGATTATGAAATAGATAAAACACCACTTGTTATATATAATCCTAAAATAAAAGGAGAAGTATTTGATACTTATACTACATATGTTAATTTAACACCAACCATAGCTAATTTATTTAATCTTAATTTTGACCCAAGACTTTATGCTGGAGAAGATATTTTTAATCCTAATTATAGTAATATGGCTGTTTTCGCAGATTCTTCGTGGAAAAATGATTTAGCATATTATGATGCTTCAACAGGTAGAATTACTTATTATACTGATTTTAAATATGCTGAAGAAGAAATTAAAAAGATAAATTATATTATTTATGATAAACTTAATACATCTAGTCAAAGTATTAAAAATAATTATTTTAAATATTTATATGATAAATTAGAAGAAATATCTTCAAGAAATATTAATGAAGGTATTATGGATAAAGGAGAAAAGGAAAATTGAAAAACATCGTTATTGTAGAATCACCTGCTAAATGTCGAACTATTGAAAAATACTTAGGTACTAAAGATTATAGTGTTGTTTCATCTAAAGGTCATATTAGAGATTTAGCAACAACTGGTAAATATGGTCTTGGTATTGATATTGAAAATGGTTTTAAACCTAATTATGAAATAATAACTGGTAAGAAAAAAGATGTAGCTGCTTTAAAGAAACTTGTTAAAGAAGCAGATCATATATATCTTGCAACTGACCCTGATAGAGAAGGAGAAACTATTTCATGGCATTTATTTGATGAGCTTAACATTGATGAAAATAAATATGATCGCGTTGTTTTTAATGAAATAACTAAAGATATTGTTCTACAAGCTTTAGAAAATCCTCGCAGACTTGATATGAATCTTGTTCATAGTGGAGAAGCAAGAAGATTTTTAGATCGTATTATTGGTTTTAGATTATCTAAAGTTATGCAGTCTAAAACATCTGGGAAATCAGCTGGTAGAGTACAAAGTGTTGCTTTAAAACTTATTGTTGATAGAGAAAGAGAAATACTTGCTTTTATTCCTAAAGAATATTGGACAATAGAAGCTGAATTTGATAAATTTAAAGCTATTCTTGATACTTATAATGGAAAAGAATTAGAAATTAATACTGAAAAGGAAGCTGATGAAGTATTATCTAAACTTGATAAAGATTTTTTAGTAAAAGAAGTAGAAGAAAAAGAAAAGAAGAAAGCTGCTAAAGAAGTGTTTAAAACATCTACTTTGCAACAACTTGCTTCAAGCAAATTAGGTTTTAATGCAACAAAAACAATGAAAATAGCTCAAAAATTATATGAAGGAGTAGATGTTGGACAGGGACATACTGGACTTATTACTTATATGCGTACTGATAGCGTAAGAGTATCTGATGAGTTTATTAAAACAACTTATGGTTATATAAAAGAAAACTATGGAGAAAATTATATTGGTTATGTAAAAAAGGGTAAAAAGAAAGACAATGTTCAAGATGCTCATGAAGGAATAAGACCAACATCAATTAATAGAACTCCTGAATCTATCAAAAAATATTTAGAAAATGATGAATATAAATTATATAAACTTATTTATATAAGAGCTCTTGCTTCATTAATGAGTGATGCTAAATTCTTAGCTACAACTATTAAACTAGATAATAATAACTATGGTTTTAAAGCAACTGGTTCTGTTTTAATATTTGATGGTTATTTAAAAGTATATAGTGATTTTGAAGATCAAGAAGATACTCTTCTTCCTAATTTAAAAGAATTTATTAATAAGAAAATAACTAGTAATGCTATTAATAAATATCAACATTTTACAAAACCACCAGCTAGATATAATGAAGCATCTTTAATTAAAGAGCTTGAGTCTTTAGGAATAGGAAGACCTTCAACATATGCAACTATTATTAGTACTATTAAAGATAGAGATTATGTTATTTTAGAAGATAAAAAGTTTGTTCCAACTGAAATAGGTTATGAAACAACTGATAAACTACAAGAATTTTTCTCATCAATTATTAATGTTAAATATACTGCAAGTATGGAAAATGATTTAGACTTAATAGCAGATAATAAAGCAGATTATATAGAAGTTTTACAAGAATTCTATGATGGATTTGCTCCTCTTGTTGATCATGCTTTAAAAAATATGGAAAAAACTCCACCAAAAGAAACTGGGGAAATGTGTCCAGAATGTGGTAATCCTCTAGTTATAAGAAAAGGTAAATTTGGTGAATTTGTAGCCTGTTCTAATTATCCTAATTGTAAATATATTAAGAAAGAAAAGAAAGATACTATTATAGTTGCTAAATGTCCTAAATGTGATGGTAATGTTGTAGAAAAACTAACTAGAAAAGGTAAAATTTTTTGGGGATGTGATAAATATCCTAAATGTAATTATGCATCTTGGTATAAACCAACTGGGGAAAAATGTTCTAAATGTAATGATTTATTAGTAGATAAAAACGGTCAAATTGTTTGTCCAACTTGTGATAATTAAAGGAAAGTTTATACTTTCTTTTTTAATTAATTGATTTTAATTATTCATAGATATATAATTTAAATAAATATAGGAGGAGTATATGAATAAAAAAGTATTATTATTACTTGGTTTAATAATAATGGGAGTATGTTTATATTTTATATTAAATAATAAGACAAGTATTAAAGAAAATAGTGATGTTTTATATACAGAAATAACTTCAGATAAATTACAAACTTCACTAGAAATAGAAGTACCTAAAAATAGTGGTATTATAAAAAATGTTGTTGGGGGAGCTTTAAATGAAGTTAATTTTATATCTGAAGAAAAAGGATATAGAATAGTAATATTTTTATATGATAAGCCATATAATGAATATGAAATTGAAAAAAACTCATTTAAAACATATGATAGTTTTAAAGAAATTACTATTAATAATTTTAAAGGATATGAATATAATACTAATGTTCAAAAAATTATTACCTTGTCACTAGGACAAATGCCAAGTGGACATCACGGTGTTTATTCAATTTATATTAATCGAAGAAAAGATTATGATAAACCACTTGATGAACTTATGGATATTAATGAAGTAAAAACAATTGTTAATTCAGTAAAAATAGTAGAATATGTAAAAAAATAAGAAATGAGTGTTATAATTTATATATTGAGGTAAATATGTTTGCTGATGTACTCGTAGAATATCCAGTAAAAAGTTTAGATAAAGCTTTTACATATGAAGTTCCTAAAAAAGATATAGGTATTATTAAAATAGGAATGAAAGTATTAGTACCATTTAATAAGAGAAATATTAATGGTATTATTTTAAGATTACATAATAATAAACCTGAATATAATACTCTTAGTATAATTAGTATTTTAAATAAAGATTTTTATTTAAATGATGAACAAATAAAGATTGCTTACTATTTATCAGAGTCAACTTTATGTCCATTGATAACTGCTTTTCAAGCTATGCTTCCACCGGCACTTAAAATAGATAAGAATAAAGATTATAAATTATATGATATATATGTTTATTTAAATAAAGATGATATTGTTAATAAGTATATTTTAGAACATAAAACTGCATATAAACAAATAGAGTTAATTAAAAGTATAGGAGATAAAAAAGTGTTAAAATCTTCATTAAATAATGCTTTAGTTAATACTTTAATAAAAAATAATGTTCTTTTTACGCTTAAAAAACAAAAGTATCGAATTGATGCTAAAGATATAACTTCAGAAAAGTTAATATTAAACAAAGAACAACAAATTGCCTATAATACTATTAAAAACAATCTTAATAAATATGATACTTATCTTTTAAAAGGAGTAACTGGTTCTGGTAAAACAGAGGTATATATGCATCTTATTGATGATATAATAAATCAAAATAAAACAGCTTTAGTTTTAGTTCCAGAAATATGTCTTACTACCCAAATGATTGAAAGATTTTATCATCGTTTTGGAAGGGATGTAGCTATTTTTCATAGTGGTCTTTCTATTGGTGAAAAATATGATGAATATTTAAAAATATATAAAGGTGAAGTAAAAATAGTTGTAGGAACAAGATCATCACTTTTTGTACCTCTTAATAACTTAGGTATTATTATTATTGATGAAGAACACTCTGATAATTATAAACAAGAAAATACTCCTAGATATGATGCCATTGATATAGCAACTTTTAGATGTAAATATAATAATATTCCTCTTCTTCTTGCAAGTGCATCTCCATCACTTGAATCAATGGCAAGAGCTGATAAAAAAGTTTATAAACTTCTTACTTTAGAAAATAGAGTTAATGATATTAAAATGCCTAAAATATCGCTTGTTGATATGAAAGAAGAAATAAGACGAAAAAATTATTTATTTTCATCGATTTTAAAAGAAAAAATGATTAAATGTATAGCTAAGGGTGAACAGATAATTCTTCTTCTTAATCGAAGAGGCTTTTCAACATTTATATCATGTAAATCATGTGGTTATACATATAAATGTCCTCACTGTGATATATCTTTAACTTATCATAAAACAACTAATAACTTAAGATGTCATTATTGTGGTTATTTTAGAAAAAAAGATGATTTATGTCCAAGTTGTCATGATAAAACACTTATATATGATGGAGTAGGTACCCAAAAACTTGAAGAAGAACTATTAAAAATACTTCCATCAGTTAAAGTGATAAGAATGGATCAAGATTCAACTAGTAAGAAAAATAGTTATCAAAAAATAATTGATGATTTTGAAAATAAAAAATATGATGTACTTTTAGGTACTCAAATGATTAGTAAAGGACTAGATTTTAAAAATGTTACTTTAGTTGGTATTATAAATGCTGATACATCTTTAAATATTCCTGATTTTAGAGCTAATGAAAAGACTTTTGATCTTTTATATCAAACATCAGGAAGATCTGGTAGGGGAGAAAAAGAAGGAGAAGTTATTATTCAAACATATAATCCTGATAATAAAGTTTTAAACTATGTTAAAAATAATAATTATAATGGGTTTTATTTATATGAAATGAGTATTAGACATAAACTTAAATATCCTCCTTATACATATTTAGTATTAATAAATATTAAAGGAAAAGATTATGAAAACATCTATAAAGAAGCAGGTATTATTAAAGATTATTTAACTAAAAATATTGATGAAAAATCAATTATTTTAGGACCAACACCTTCATATATGTTTAAAGTAAATAATACTTATAATCTTCAGATAATAATAAAATATACTTATGATGATAAATTAAAAGAAACACTTAAAAATTTAGATCAAAATTATTTACTTAATAAAATGATAAGTATTGATATAACCTTTAATCCAGTTAAATTTTAATAATTATTTATTAATTATAAATTTGTGTTATAATTTAAAGTAGGTAATTATGAAAAAGGTAATAGAGAAGGTTAAGAGTAATTATTTATATAAAAGTATAGCTATAATAGGTATAATATGTTTTATTATGTTTATAATTATATATCTACCTTCAAGGGCATTCTTTGTTAAA
>CAYFSK010000032.1:0-8775 GCA_964345805.1 uncultured Mycoplasma sp. | reverse complement strand
TTTAAGAGCCGTTAAAGATGGTTTTACATCTATTACTTTATGATTAAAATCTTTTGCAAACCTATATCCATCACCATTACTTCCTGTTTTAGGATAAGCTTTAGAACCAGTTGCTATTATTAATTTATCAAAATAATAATTACCATTATTTGTAAAAACAACAAACTTATTATTATCTTTCTTTATTTCTAAAACAGAAGTATTATATTTAATATTTAAATGTTTTATCTTTTCATTAAATACTTCATTTACTGAAGATCCTTCTAAAGAATATGGATAATAATAATCATCTATTATTTTAGGATATATTCCTAAACTAGAAAGAAAATCAAAAGTATTATCTTGATTTTCTTTACTTATTATTTTTTCTAATATATCTTTATTATTAGAATAATATTTATCTATATTAATATCTTTATTCCAATAATTACATCTACCATTACCAGTAAGAAGTAATTTCTTCCCACTTTTATTATTCTTTTCAAAAATAGTTACTTCGAAATTATCATTTAAATAACTTGCACACATCATTCCTGATGCACCAGATCCTATTATACCTACTTTAATCATTTATTTACTTCTCATAAGTGGAAATAAAACAACATCTCTTACAGATGAGGCATTATATAGTATCATCATCAGTCTATCTATGCCAACACCAAGTCCTGATATCGGAGGCATTCCTTGTTCCATAGCTTTTAAATAATCTTCATCAAGATCCATTGTCTCTTCATCACCTTGTTCTTTTTGTTTTAATTGATCTTCAAAATTATCTCTTTGTACTTCTGGATTAACAAGCTCTGAGTAAGCATTACATATCTCTGCTCCACATATAACTACTTGAAATACATCTACTACTTTAGGATTATCATCATTTCTTCTAGCAAGAGGTTTTAAGACAGCCGGATAGTTCCAAATAATAGTAGGTCCTACTATTCCTTCTCTTATTTTTCTTTTATATACAAAATCAATTAATTGAGCTGTACTTTTACATTCAGATAAATCTTCTTTAGTAAATAGTTTTGTCTTAATAATCTTTTCTCTTAACTTTTCAGGATCATCTATTTCTAAAAAATCAAAACCTAATATTTCAGTTAATCTTTCAACATAATTAAGTCTTTCCCATTTACCTGAAAGTTCTATTTCTTTATCTTGATATTTAAGTTTAGTTGTTCCTAATAAATACTCTGCAGTTTTTACCATAAACTCTTTAAAGAATTTAATATTATCTTCAAAATTCCAGTATGATGCATACCACTCTATTTGCGTAAACTCTTGCAAGTGCTGAGTATCCATACCTTCATTTCTAAAACACTTAGCAACTTCATATACTCTATCATATCCGGCAACATTACATTCTTTTAAATAACATTCTGGTGCTATTCTTAAATTACAATCAATATCAAGAGCATTATGATGAGTATAAAAAGGTTTAGCTGATGCACCAGATACTGATGTTTGTATGATTGGTGTTTCAACTTCTAAAAAGTTATGTTCATTCATAAACTGTCTTAAAAAGAAATAAAATTTGCTTCTTCCTAAAAATAATTTTCTAGAATCTTCATTCATAATTAAATCAACATATCTTTCACGATATTTAAGTTCCGTATCCTGAAGACCATGAAACTTCTCTGGTAGTGGTCTTAAAGCTTTACCTAAGAAAGTAAAATCTTTTACTTCTAAAGTCTTTTCTCCAGTTTGAGTTGTCTTCATATCTCCTTTAGCTCCAATAAAATCACCGGTATCAAGAAGTTTTTTCATAAACTCATATTTTTCTTCACCCACTACATCAACTCTAAATTCAAGTTGAAGTGAATCTTCAATGTTCTTTATCTTAAAAAATGAAAGCTTTCCCATTTTTCTCATAAAACAAATTCTACCAGCAACACTAACATTTTTAGTTCCATCTTTAAGTAATCTAGCTTCACTAATAGTATGAGTTATCTCATATTTATCTGGATAAGGCCTTTCAATACTCTTTAATTTTTCTCTTCTAATTAATTCTTGTTCTGTTAACTCTCGCATATAAATCACCTAGAAATATTTTAGCATAAAAAAACTATTAGGACAAACCTAATAGTTAAATATTTTCTTAAATATAAAAACCAACTTTATAGTTGGCTTTATAGTTGTGTTTTAAACTCTTACAAGTTTATTGTTTTTCTTAGTAGCAAAGTATAATACAGATCCTACAACAACTCCACCTATAATAAATAAGTATGGAAGGCTTGCACCTGTTGGAGGATTAACATTAAATGAACTACCATCGAAAGAATATTTTACCCAGCAATCTTCTGTTTTAAAACTATTATCTTGAACTACTTCTAGTAAACCAAGTACATTTTTACCATCAGTGATATTAGTACTAGTTTGGAAGGTACAAGTTTTTTCTGCAGTATTAGGTATTGGATTGAAAGCTGATGAAGCTTCTTTTTTACATTCCCAACTCTTAATAGCTGGTCCAAATGTAAAAGAAAATTTAATTGGATCTTGTGTAGTAGTAACACCGTTTGCTTCAAAATGTTCAAAAGTCATATAAATAGTATATGTCTTTTTAGTTGTACCATTACCTAAATCTTCTTGTTTAAAATCTCCAGCTTTGTCAGGTATTGATGGTGTCATAGTTGGATCAGCAGCAAAAACTGTTAATGGTAATACTAATAATGTTACAAGGATACCTAGAAAATATAATACTTTCTTCATAATAATCACACACTCCTATCTTTATTATGATTTAATTATACCATATTTTTTTAAAAAGCAATATAAAATTAATATATTTTATATTTATTTGTCATTTTTATTATTATTAACAAAAATTTTATAAAAAGATATCTTAATATTTGTAAATATGGTATTATATTATAGTAAGGTGGAAAGATGAAGATACTAGTTAAAATTAAAGACAATAATCTTTTATTTTATAATCGTAAAAAATTAAATGCTGATTATAAAAACATGCTTAATACTAATATAATAAGTAATGATGAACTTGTATTTAGTGATCTTTATATTAAAGAAAATTATAAATTGCTTTCTTCTTTTTTTAATGAACTTGTTAAATCATATGACTTAGATACTATTGTTTTTCAAAATAATGAAATAACAAATTTAATTCTTCCAATGCTTCCAAATATTAAAAAGATTACTACTATTAATTTTGCATCAGATGAAGTATTAACATATAAAATTTGTGAAAAATTAAAAAAATCATCTAGTATAAAGTATGTATCAGCTCACTATATACCACCCTATTTATTTGAACTTCTTGATAAGTATGATATTGTTCCTGAATCAAGAAATGAAATATTATTTACATCACCATTTATGAGTGATAATAAATTATCTACATACACATCTATTTATTATAAATATACAATTGTTATTAACTTTCCACTTAAAAATGAAGATAAAGAAGATTTAATAACTTTTATGGAAATAAATAAAAACTTAAAAATAATTCATATTAATAATGTAAATAAAATTAATCTTCAGGAAATAATATATCTAATTAAAACTTATAAGAAAAGATTTATTAAAATATATTTACATGGTGATTCATATGAAGAAGATATCTTAGAATATCTTCAAAAAAATAATAAATTAATTAGAAAGAAATATCATATTGCAATTAAACTTAAATATAGTAAGAACTATATTGCTGAAAATGCTTTTAAACAAACCAATAATAATATTTTAAGATCAATAGCAATATTAATTGTTATAAGTATTATTTTATCCGGAGGATATATTCTTTATGATAATTATAGATCTATGATGAATGTAACTCAAATAAAAGAAGAAATAAAAGATTATATAGTTGCAAATAGTGATTCATTTTATATCGATGGAGTTACTGTAATAAATACTGATAAAAGTATAAATACTTATATATATAGCCTTAAAGATATTAATCCTGAAATAGTTGGATGGTTAAAAGTAAATAATACTAATATTGATTATCCTGTAGTTCAAGGAAAAGATAATAATTTTTATTTATATCATAATGTATATAGTAAAAAAGATTATAATGGTTGGATATATATGGATTATCAAAATAATGATGAAAAATTAAGTGATAATACTATTATATATGGACATAATAGATACTTAAATGGTGTTATGTTTGGAACACTTAATAAAACATTATATGAAAAATGGTATACTAATCCAGATAATTTAATAATTAGTCTTGATACTTTATATGACTCATATAAATTTAAAATCTTTTCTATATATACTATTTTAACTACTAGTGATTATTTAAGAGTTAGATATGATGATGAAAAACATAAAATAACTGATCTTACTAAATTTAAAGAAAGAAGTATATATAACTTTGGTGTAGAACTTAAAAATAATGATAAAATTCTTACTTTATCAACCTGTAATTCAGATACAACAAGACTAGTTGTTCATGCAGTACTTGTCAATTAAAAAACTTTAGTAAATTAATACTAAAGTTTTAATTTGCAACAATAATTCCTTCGAAGATATCTTTTTCATTTATGATGGCATTTTCATTTACCCACATATATAAATAAAATTCTTTTTCTTCATTAGGATTTAATATTACATTATCTTTTAATAAAAAGGTATCTATCGTAATAGCTTTATATTTATTAAAAATACTGTTTTTATTTTCTGAAGATAATTTATATTTTTTATTTGTTAACTTTTTCACTTCCGGTAAAGATTCTTCTTTACTTTCTATAATAGCAAAGTAAATATCATCAAATTTAAGAGTAGATAAATGATATGTTTCAATTGCTAGATCAATTTTTGTTTCTTCTTCTAAATCATTTTTTACTTTAAAATCAAATCTATTTATATATGAACCCAATGCTTCATTACTTTTTTGAGGTTTATTATTAATATCAAAAATATTTATTTTTATAACACCTGATATAGTTGTTTTTTCATATTTTATTACATCACTTTCTTTTTTATTATCATATAAAAAAGCATATGAAAATGAAAACATCATACATATGCCAAGCATAATAGTAATTAAAAATAACAATTCTTTTTTACCGTTTATTTTCATATATACCTTCTATTATATATAGAATAGTATATATGTTAATGGGTGTCAATAATTTACAACTTGATTACACTCATTTTACATCTCTTGATCTTGCCATATCATCTTCAAGAATTGTTTCTAAATCAAATTCAAAAGGCATAAAACCAAGATTTTGCATCTCTATTAATAAATTATCTCTATCTTTTTGTGCTTGAGCAACAGCTTCAAAATAAGATGCTTTATCATTAATTGGTACTCTAAAAGGATTAATGTTTCTAATAATATATGCATATTGTTTATATAAATACTCTAATTTTATTTTATCTTCATCATTAATTAGCTTTTTTTCCCATAATTTTCTAATTTTAAAATAATTTATATAATCAATAATATATTCATTATCATATGAACCATCGTTGTTAGTATAAATATCAATAGCCCCCATTTTATTTCTAAACATCAACATTTTAAAAAATGTATCTAATTCGATTAATTTTGCTCTCTCTTTATCTATATTTTCCATAATACACCTACCTATTCTTTGAATCTATAATAATAGTTACTGGTCCATCGTTTTCAATATTAAGAAGCATATCAGCTCCAAAAACCCCTGGTTTACATTTAATACTATTATTTAATAGTTCATTATATTTTTCATATAGCATAATGGCTTTTTCACCATTTAAAGCATTTATATATGATGGTCTATTTCCTTTTGAAGTATCTGCATATAATGTAAATTGTGAAATAGATAATATTTCCCCACCAACATCTAGTATCGATTTATTCATTACCCCATCTTCATCATCAAAAATTCTTAAATTTAAAGTCTTTTTAACAATATAATTAATATCATCTTCAGTATCGTTTTCAGTAAAGCAACTAAGTACAACAAGACCTTTATCAATACTATTAAACACTTTACCATCTATAATAACTGATGATTTTTTACTCCTTTGAATAACAACTTTCATATTCTTTTTGCTCCTTTAATGTATTTTAATTTCTCAAGTTCTTTGATAGCTTTATTAACTTCATTTACATCTTTTACTCTAATATCAATTTTATAAATACCTTGACCTATTACTCTGTTTTCAATAACTGGTATATCAACAGTTACTAAAGTATTTATTATTTCAGTTAATCGCTCTTTACTAGATATTACATTTAATAATAAAGTACAAGTATAATAATTATTAACTTCACTATCCCAAGATACATCTATTTTTCTATCTTTTGAATCGGTAATATTAAAACAATCTTTTTTATGAATAGCTATTCCATCTATTTTAGTTATAATACCAACTATCTCATCACCTTTAATAGGGTTACAGCATTTAGCAAGATGAGTTAAAATAAAACCTTTTCCATTTACTAGTATATCTGATTTATGAGCTGAAGATGGTGGCCTTCTTTTAACAATTAAAGCATCATCTTCAGGTGTTTCAGTTACATAGTTAATAATAAAGTTTGCTGTATATCTAAATGATCCTACTGAAAAATATACCTCTTCAATATCTTTTAATTTTAATCCTGTACATATTTTCTTAATATTATCACTTGATAATACATCATTAATAGATAACTTTCTTTTACGAATAGCTTTTTCTAACATATTTTTACCACTTAAGATATAATTATCTTTATCTTGTTTAGAAAAATAAGCTTTAATTTTATTTTTAGCTTGAGTAGTTTTTACAATATTAAGCCAATCTTTATTAGGTTTACTAGTTGCAAGTGTCTTAATCTTAACTAAATCACCATCTTGAAGTTCACTATTTATTGGTACCATTTGTTCATTTACAATGGCTCCAACTATTGTATCTCCTACATTAGAATGAATTCTATATGCAAAGTCAATTGGTGTTGCTCCTTTAGGAAGTTCTACAACATCTCCTTTTGGAGTAAACACATATATTAAGTCAGATAAGATATCTTTTTCAATAACACTTGAAAATTCTTTATCTTCTTCTTTCTCAATATTCTCAATAATGCTTCGATACATCTCTAGTTTTTGTTCCATTAAAGTTTGAACTTTTTTACTACCTTTTTCTTTATACGACCAATGAGAAGCAATTCCTTTTTCTGCTATTTCATCCATTTCATACGTTCTTACTTGAACTTCGTATGCTTTACCACCCTCCCCGATTACAGTAGTATGAAGTGATTGATACATATTTTCTTTAGGCACTGCTATATAGTCTTTAAATCTAGATGCTATTGGCCTATATTTTGAATGTATTAATCCTATTACAGAATAACAATCACTTTCCGTCTCTACAAAAACCCTTAAAGCTAGTATATCATAAATATCCTCCCATTTCTTCCCAATTGAAAGTTTATTATAAATACTATATACGGATTTTACTCTACCTTTTATTTCAAAATTAATTTCGTTTTCTCTTATAATATTAGAAATATTTTCTTTCATAGTTAAAAGATAATCATTAAGTTCATCAACTGTATTATTAAGTTTTTCTAATATATCATTATATACATCTGGCTTTAAATAATATAAACATAAGTTTTCTAGTTCACTTTTTACATAGTTAATACCAAGTCTATGAGCAATAGGAACAAGAACATTTAAAGTTTCATTAGCAACTTTTTTTTGATGATTTTTAGTAAAACTATTCATTGTTCTCATATTATGAAGTCTATCTGCAAGTTTAATAATTAAAACTCTTACATCTTCGGATAAACCAACCATTACTTTTCTTAAATATATTGCAGAATCTTCACTATCATCAGCCATTTCTAGTTTATTTATTTTTTCTAAAGAGGAAATAATACTTGCTATTTCTTTTCCAAAGGTATCAGATAACTCATCAATAGTTATTTCTGTATAAATTGGTATCTCATGTAAAACAGCAGCAATTATAGATACTATGTCACTATTTAAATCAATTAAGATATTAGCTACTTCAAGTGAATGACTAATAACAGTTTCACCATTATGCCTTTTTTTATCACCAAGACATTTTTCAATATATTCATAAGCTTTTTTTATTTTTTTTAATTTTTCTAGTTCATTAATTTTATTTATTATTTAATTAATATTTATTTCAAACACATCCTTTATTTGGTTTTGCTAATATATATTTTTAATCTATTAATATCTATATTAAAGATATCATTTATCATATCATATAAAGTAAGATTTTTATTATTTATCCATATCTTTTCTTTTAAATAATTCCAAAGATCTATTTCTCTTACAACAATATTTTCTTTTTTAAGTTCATCTTTTTTTGTCTTAAAAGCAGGAAGTAAACGATTATATAACTGGCTTAATGTATTTATATCCATATTATCATCCCTTCCTTTTAATATTATATCAATTTTTTCTAAAAAAAAATACCTTTATACAGGTAGTATTTCCTATTCCCCTCCATGTATTCCAATAATTCATATTACCAATATTCCAAGTTAGAAAGTTAGTATCGGTATAATATACATTTACTGGCTTAAATTTATTAAACTGAACTTGATGCATATTTGCATTTTCAAAGCCACTTCCAAAAACTATATTAGCAGCGCCAGTAAGTGTTGCAAAATAAGTAAGATTTACATTTATATTATTTATTACAAATGAATTTAAATTTAAAGTAAAGTTTGGATTATTATTTCCAATATTAACAAACATTGAATACATACTTGTTACTTTTGATGTATTAAAGTATTCTCCTAAATCTAAAGTAAGGACTGGACTACTATATCCTGTAGACCAAAACATAGCATACATATTA
>CAYFSK010000031.1:0-8982 GCA_964345805.1 uncultured Mycoplasma sp. | reverse complement strand
AATGTATATTATACAGATCCTAATTTTTTAACTTGGAATATTGGTAATATGAACTTCTGGAATACTTGGAGAGGAGTAGGAAACACTACCTTTATAGCAGGACTTCCGGCTTAAGAAAAAAGATAAATATATATGTAAAGCATCTTTAATAAGGTGCTTTATTTTGGTATAATATTGATAGATAGTTGAGGATGAAATGGATAATATTTTAAATAGTTTAAATAAAGAGCAAAAATTAGCAGCAACCCATATGGAAGGTCCTGCTTTAGTAATTGCTGGAGCTGGTTCTGGTAAAACAAAAGTATTAACTACTAGGATTGCTAATCTAATTAATAGTGGTGTTAGATCTAGTAATATTTTAGCTATTACCTTTACTAATAAAGCAGCTGGAGAGATGCGAGAAAGAGTAAGAAATATCATTGGTGATCACTATGCCTTTGTGGGAACTTTTCATTCTTTTGGACTTAGAGTAATTAAAGATAATTATAATTTAGTTGGTATTAGTCAAAACTTTACTATTATTGATACAGAAGATGTTAATAATATTATTAGGAAGATTTTTAAAGATTTAGGATATGGACCAAAACAGTATTCTTTTTCATATATGAGAGAGAGAATCTCTTTTATTAAGAGTAATATGTTAACTGATGGTGAGATAGAAAAGTTTTTAACAACTGATATTGAGAAGATAGCTATTAAAATATATTATGAATATGAAAAAATATTAAAAAGAAATAATACCGTTGATTTTGATGATTTATTAAAAAAGCCTGTAGAATTATTTTTATCTCATCCAGAAGTACTTGAAAAATATCAAGATAAATATCAGTATATATTAATAGATGAATATCAAGATACTAATGAAGTTCAATATAAAATGGTAAGATTACTTGCTAAAAAGTATGAAAATCTTTTTGTAGTTGGTGATCCTTCCCAATCAATTTATGCTTTTAGAGGAGCTAACTTTAAAAACATCTTAAATTTTGAAAAAGATTATCCTAAAGCAGTAATTTACCAGTTACCTCAAAATTATCGAAGTACTCAGTATATACTTGATGCAGCTAATGATGTAATTAAAAATAACAAACAAAGAAAAGATATTGATTTATTTTCTGATTTAGGAAAAGGGGTAAAGATAAAATATATTAGATCTTATAATGATGAGGCAGAAGTAAATAGAGTAGCTGAAGAGATTAAGAATCTTCGTTTAGATGGATATAATTTAAAAGATATAGCTATTTTTTATCGAACAAATGCCCAATCTCGTTTAATAGAAGAAAAAATAGTTAAAGAAAATATTCCTTATAAAATATATGGTAGTTTTTATTTCTATAAAAGAAAGGAAATAAAAGATCTTTTAGCTTACCTTAAATTAATAGCTAATCCTCATGATGATACATCTCTTGTTAGAGTAATAAATGAACCAAAAAGAAAAATTGGTGATAAAAGTGTTGAGGCTTTAGAAAAAGTAGCAAGAGAAAAAAACATTTCCATGTTTGAAGCTATTACTGATGGAAAAGAACTTGAATTTAAAAATATCATTTTATCTTTAATTGAAGATTCTAAAAATTTATCTTTAACATCACTTGTTGATAGTATTTTAGAAAAAGCAGGAATAAGGCATGCTTTAGAAAAAGAAAAATGCCTTGAAAATGATTTAAGAATGGAAAACTTACTTGAATTTAGATCAGTTACTGAAAACTTTGAAAAAGTAATTGGTAGCGTTAACCTTCAAGATTTCTTAGAAGAAGTATCACTAGTTGCCGATGCAGCTGAATATAGTCAGGATGCTGATGCTGTAACTCTTATGACTATTCATTCATCAAAAGGACTTGAATTTAAGGCTGTTTTTATAATTGGGGTTGAAGAAAATATCTTACCTCATATAAATAGTTTATATAATGAAGATGAACTTGAAGAAGAAAGAAGACTTATGTATGTGGCTATAACAAGAGCTAAAGAAAAGTTATATTTACTTAATAGTGAAAGAAGAATGCTTTATGGAGTAACATCTTGTAATATGCCATCAAGATTTATAAGTGAAATAAGAGAAGATATAATAGAAGAAGAAAATATTAAAAGTAAAAAAGACATTCTTGATAAATTATTGTATAATACAGGTGATGATAATAATGAATTTAAAAAAGGAGATATTGTTAGTCATTTAAATTATGGAAAAGGAGTTATAACTGAAGTGTTAGAAGACTACTATGTAATTGCTTTTTCTCATAAAGATGGAGTAAGAAAAATATCTAAAAAATATAGAGGTTTAAGGAGAGGATAATATGAAAAAGACACTTGTTGTAATGGCTGCTGGAATGGGGTCAAGATTTGGGGGATTAAAACAAATGGAGCCACTTGGGCCAAATGGAGAGTTTATTATAGACTATTCAGTTTATGATGCAAAAAAAGCTGGCTTTAGTAAAGTAGTATTTGTTATTAAAGAAGAGATGTATGAAGATTTTAAAAATACTATTGGTAAAAGATTAGAAGGGCAAATAGAAGTTAAATATGTGTTTCAAAGACTAAATGATATTCCAGGAACTTTACCTATTGGTAGAGAAAAACCTTGGGGAACAGGACAAGCAATATTAGCATGTAAAGACGATGTTACAAACAATTTTATTGTTATTAACGGTGATGATTTTTATGGAAGAGAAGCTTATATGGATGCATCAAAAGCTTTAGAAAAAATAGATGATAAGACTTTTGGGATTGTTGGTTATAAGGCAGATAATACTTTAACAGAATATGGTTCTGTTAAAAGAGGGGTTCTTAAATTTGAAGGAGAAAAGCTTTTATCAATTACTGAAAGTTCATTAATTAAAAATAAAGATATTATTAATTGTGAAGCTCTTATCACAGGTGATAAGTTTGATGTTAGTTTAGATACCTTAGTTTCAATGAATATGTTTTTATTATCACCTAAAATATTTGAATATCTAGCTGAGGACTTTGCCTTGTTTTTTAAAAACTTAGATAATCCGCTTAAAGATGAGTTTTACATACCTGAGGCAATTGATAAACGTATGAAAAAAGGTGATATTACAGTTAATGTAATTAAAACTGATAGCGTTTGGTATGGAATGACTTATAAAGAAGATAAAGATTATGTTAAAGAGAAAATAAACGATTTAATTAAAAAGGGTAAATATCCAAATAAATTATGGGAGTAATTTGATGAAAGAAAGAATTAAGGAGCTTACTGATTTACTTGAAAAAGCAAATTATGAATATTATGTACTTAATAATCCTACGCTTACAGACCAAGAGTTTGATAAATATATGCGTGAGCTTATTTTACTTGAAGAAAAATACCCAGAATATAAGCTTCCTAATTCACCAACCTTAAAAGTAGGGGGAGAAGTAGCAAAAAAATTTAGTAAAATTACGCATGGATTTCCTATGCTTTCACTTCCTAATGTTTTTAATGAAGAAGAGATAGAAAAGTTTGTTAAAAGAATTGAAGATGCTGGTATTAAGCCAAGTTATATATGTGAACAAAAATTTGATGGTCTATCTATTTCGCTTGTTTATAAAAATGGTTTATTAGTAAGTGGGGCAACAAGAGGAGATGGAATAATTGGTGAGGATGTTACTTCTAATGTTAAGACAATTAAAACGATTCCTTTAAAGATTAAGGAAAATATTGATATTGAGGTAAGAGGAGAGGTTATCTTAAGTAAAAAGATGCTAGATACTTTAAATAAAGAAAGAGAAAAAAATGGAGAAGCATTATTTCAAAATTGTCGTAATGCGGCAGCTGGCTCTTTAAGACAACTTGATCCTAAGATAGCTGCTAAAAGAGGACTTGATGCTTTTATTTATCATTTACCAAATCCTACTGATTATGGTCTTAAAACTCATTTAGAAGCCTTAGAATATATGAAAAAGTTAGGTTTTAAAGTAAGTAATAATATTTCTCGTGCTAAAACTAAAGAAGATATACTATCATTTGTTAACTTTTTGAAAGAACAAAGAGATAGTCTTCCTTATGATATAGATGGTGTTGTTATTAAAGTAAATGAACTAAAGTTCCAAGAACAATTAGGTTATACATCAAAGTATCCTAAATGGGCAACTGCTTATAAATTTCCAACAGAGGATGTTCATACTAAATTAATAGATATTATTTTTACTGTTGGAAGAACTGGATTAATTACACCAAATGCAGCACTTGAACCAGTAATAGTTATGGGATCAACTGTTTCAAGAGCAACTCTTCATAATGAAGATTATGTTAAAAATTTAGATTTAAAAATTGGAGATATAGTATCTGTTCATAAAGCAGGAGATGTTATTCCTGAGGTAAGAGGAGTTGTAAAAGAAAGAAGAGATGGCTCGGAAAAAGATTTTGTGATGATAAAAAATTGTCCGATATGTAATAGTAATTTAGTAAAAAAAGAAGGACTAATTGATTATTTTTGTATTAATGATTTATGTCCTGCAAGAAACATTAATTCTTTAATTCATTTTGCTTCAAGAAGTGCGATGAATATTGAAGGACTAGGAGAGGAAATAATTGAGATTTTTTATAATGAAGGATATTTAAAAAACATAACTGATTTTTATCATCTTCATAAATATAAGGAAGAGCTAAAACTACTTGAAGGTTTTGGTGAAAAGAGTATTAATAATATTTTAAATTCAATTGAAAATAGTAAAAATAATAGTTTAGAAAAACTTTTATGTGGGCTTGGTATAAGTGGAATAGGGGTTAAGAATGCTAAAGTACTTGCTAAAAAGTTTGGTGATATTACTAGTTTAAGATGCGCTAGTAAAGAAGATTTAAATAATATCGATGATATTGGACCTATACTTGCTCAAAATATTGAGGATTACTTTAATAATAATTCATCTTTAATTGATGATTTAATTAATATTGGTATTAATACTAAGTATCTTGGTACCAAAGAAAATAATGATACAATTGTATCAAACAAGAAATTTGTTATAACCGGAACTGTTGAAGGTTTATCAAGAGATGAAATAAAAAACATCTTAGAAGAAAATGGAGCTAAGGTAAGTGATAGTGTATCTAAAAATACCGATATTGTTATAGTTGGTGATAATCCTGGTAGTAAGTATGAAAAGGCAATAAAGCTTAATATTGAAATATGGAATGAAGAAAAACTCTTGTATAATATAAGGCAATTGAATAAATAATAAAATTATTGTATAATAATAATACTTTTAAGGAGTAAAAATGAAAAAAATGTGGAAAAATAATAGAGTACTATTTGTACTTATTATCATTCTTATAATATGTTTCTTTGCTATTGTGGGAGTTGTACTTACCTTTTTTTATTCTAAAGAAACAAGTGTATATGGAGATAGATTAAAAAATATTGAAAAAAATAAAATTGAAAAAGAAGATATTAAAAAATATAAAGATGGTGTTTCATCTTATGAACATGTTACAAGAGTTACATGGAAATTAAGAGGAAAGATTATCTATATAAATATTACTTTTGATAAAGATATATCGATTGATGATGCTAAAAAAGCTGTTGAAAATAGTTTATCAATAATAAATGAAAAAATTCTTAAATATTATGATATAGAATTTATTTTAGGTAGTGATAACTTTAATATAATAGGAGCTAAAAATTTAATTTTAGATTATATATCATGGAATAATAACACCCCTATAAAGGAAGATGAGACAAATGAAAAAGAATAAAAATAAGATAATATATATTCTTATTGCTATCCTTATTTTAGTTTTATTTGGTATTGGAATATATTTTTATTTTAATTCAAATAAATTAACTATTTATGAGAAAAATTGGATAGATGATAATGCTTCATCAATGCAACTTATTAATATAAATATTATTAATGATGCTGAGGTATTTGGCAATAGTGGTGAAGGAGTCTTTTATAACTTTTTAAATGATTTTGAAGAAAAATATGCTTTAAAATTAAATAAAGTTCCTTTTGAATATGGTGATGTTAAACAAGGGGTTTCTTTAACAATTAAAAAATCGCTTGATAAAAATGATATTTCTTTTTATAAGGATCATTTTGTTTTAGTATCTTTAAAATATGAGATAAATAATTCTATTGATGATTTAGAAGGAAAAACAGTAGGAATTTTAGCAGGTGAACTCCCATATGTATCAAGTTATATGAATAATAATAAGATGACTTTTAAAACATATGAAAATAAAGATGATTTAATTGCATCTTTAACTGATAGTTCTTATGCAATAGTTCCTCTTCATTTATATTTAGATGAACTATTACATAATAATTTAAAAGTTGTTTATCATTTTAGTGATATAAATATTTACTATGTACTTAGTACAGCAAATGATACTTTAAGTAGTATATTACGTAAATTTTATGCAAATTGGGAAAAGAAAAAAAATGAATATTATAATGATAATTTATTTTATGTATTAACTAAAGGTCTTGGTCTTAGTGCTACTGATATTGATGTAATAAGGTCAGTAAGTTATGATTATGGTTTTGTTAATAACTCACCATATGAAGTAATATCAAATGGTAATTATGGTGGAATAGCAGCTGTTTATTTAAAAGGTTTTGCTGATCTTGTTGATATTGATTTTAATTTTACTAGATATCATAATTATAATAGATTTATTAAAACAATATCTAAAGATAAAGTAGATATGTATTTTGGTTACTATAATATTAATAATGATTTTGTTTCTACAGAAAGTGGAATAATAGCAAATTATGTTGTTGTTGCTAACATTAAAAATGATGTTGTTATTAATTCGATTAATTCTTTAGTAGGTAAAAGAGTTTATGTAAATGATAATTCTAAACTATATAGCTATTTAAAGTCGCTTAATGGAATAGATGTTAAAGTATATAAAGATAATAATGAACTTAAAAAATTTAATAATAAAGATGAAATAATCTTTATTGATAAAAATATTTATGATTATTATCGTAATCATGGTCTTAATAATTATAGTGTAAGATATCAAGATAGTTTAAAACTTAATTATGGTTTTTATGTAAAAAAAGATAGCTCTATGAATACTAGATATAAACTACTTAATTTATATATGAATATTACTGATAGTGCTAAAGTTATTAATGAGGGAATATATAATCATGATAAGGCAGTTAAATCAGGAATAGTTTTAAGTACAATTGCTAAAAATTTTATTTATTTTTTAATAATTGGTTTATTAGTTGTTAGTATTTTATCTAAAAAAAGAAAGAAAGTTAAAATTGCTAAGAAAATAAAAAAAGAAGATAAAATTAAGTTTATTGATCAGCTAACATTACTTAAAAATAGAAACTATTTAAATGAAAATATTAAAGATTGGAATAATAATACTATTTATCCTCAGTCAATTATTTTAATAGATTTAAATAAAGTTAAAGATATAAATGATACTAAAGGTTATGAAGAAGGGGATAAACAAATTAAGGCTGCAGCTAATGTGCTTATTAATAATCAACTTGATAAATCGGAGGTAATTAGAACTGATGGTAATGAGTTTGTTGTCTATACTGTTGGTTATTCACAAAAGCAAGTAACTAATTATATTCATAAATTAAACAGGGAATTTAAAAACTTGCCATACGAATATGGAGCTGAATTTAGCTATTCAATGATTCTGGATGATTTAAAAACAATTGAAGATGCTCTTAATGATGCGACTAAATTGTTACATGATCAAAAGGATTTAACTAATGAAGAAGATAAAGACAAAAGTTAAAAAGTTTTACAATCAAATATTGAAAACAATTCGTCGCCCTGATATGGTTTTACTGCCAGGACATTTAGCTTTCTTCTTAGTACTTGCTATAATACCAACGATGACACTTGTATCATTTCTTACAACAAAACTCAATTTATCTTTAGATTTTATTTATAAATTTATTGAAAAAGCTTTTTCAAGTAATATGGCTAATCTTATTTTAAGTACAGCAGATGGTAATAGTGAAGGTGTGAAGTTAATTATTATTGTTTTAGTTTGTTATTTTATTGCTTCAAACGGGATGGATGCTGTAATAGTTACATCTAATAGTATATATGGAATAGAAAATAGAAGCTTTTTTAAAAGAAAACCTAAATCAATTTTAATGTCATTTATATTTATTGCATTAATTGTATTTATGATTGTAGTGCCACTTTTTGGTGATCGAATTGTTGATTTAATATCAAGTGTTAATTTAAATACTAATGTAACAAACAATATTAGAATAGTTTTTAATTATTTAACTAACCCTTTTACTATTATATTATTATTTTTATTTATTAAAACAATTTATATGATTGCACCAGATAAGAGAATATCATCAAAAAGCACTAATTTTGGAGCTATGTTTACAACTATTTCTTGGGCAATAATAACATATATATATTCATACTATATTAATTATATAGCTGATTATTCAGCCTTTTATGGAGGTTTAACAAGTCTTTGTATATTAATGGTATGGTTTTATCTTTTAGCATATATTTTTGTGATAGGAATATCCCTTAATTATGAAAAAGAAAGAGAAGAAGATATATCTTAAGTGATATATCTTTTTGTTTACGCCTTAAAGTCTTATATGTATTATGATTATAAGAAATTATACATACATATAATATTTTTAAGTCAAGGTTTAACATAAAATTATACACATACTTGACAATTGTAAGAAGATATGCTATACTTATGGTGTTTTAAGGGGGATATGGAAATGAAAGGATATGTACTTGACTACGTCAATGAAAACGAATACAGAAAGTTAGAAAGAGCCTTAAAGAAATATAACATGATAGCTTTTAAGAAATTAAACTTTGAATATTATCCATCTTTAAGAAGTGGTAAATTCGTAGGGGAAATGGTAAACTCTAATAAAAAAGAGAATACTGAAACATATGAATTAAAACTTCCTTCTGATAGATTATTTACTCAAATTCATGGTGAAGTTAAGTTAATATATACTGTTCACCCAAAAGAAAATATTGTAATAATTGAAACAATTACACCAGAAGATATC
>CAYFSK010000030.1:0-10695 GCA_964345805.1 uncultured Mycoplasma sp. | reverse complement strand
TGCATTTGTTGGACTTACCAAAAAATTTTAATCGGTTCCGCTCTCTTCAGGGGGCATTATACAAACATTTGTTTGCGTGTTAATTCCTTTTAAAAGGTGCTAAAACTCGTTGCTTAACACCTCTATAAACCTTTAAATATTGGTATATTTTAATGTGTTGGTACCTAAATGGTACCTAATTTTATTTATTGAGTGGCACCTAAAATTGTTAGATATAAACTTTCTTATTTAAACATATCTCTAGCGATAGTAAGCCAATAACCATGTATGAAGTTTTCATCAAAAGTATCATTTTCAAATGGCATATTATATTTATCAGATAATTCTTTAACTATCTTATAATACGCTTCATATATCTTTTTATCTATATAGAGCTTTCCACCAAAGCCAGAAAATATATGGTTATATTTTTCATTCTCATAATCGTTTTCGTGATTATATTCCAAATTCATTGCTATAGGAAAACTCTTAAATAATAATTCTTCTTTTTCATCTACATAGATTATTTTATTTTTACCATCTTTTCTAAGAAAGAATATTCCACCAGCTCCACTCATTCTATTGCCAGTTTCATAAAGCAATAAATCTTCTTCTTTATATTTTTTACATATATCATTTAAATCATATTCATACTCAATAAATTTCTGTTCTTTTTCCATGTTTTCAACTATATCATACATGCTTAACATATTATTTCACCTCTATTGATTATTGCTTTTTATCTTCAAAAAATATTTTGCTTATTAAATCATTAACATTAGTAATACCAGGTATTTTTATAGAAAAGGCTCTTACATCATCCACAAAATTTTGTTCTATAAAAAACGACAACAATTCAGTAACTTTTCTATTTTGCTGGCTAGAAACGTAATCTTTAATATCTAAATTATATACTTTATAATCTTTATCATAAATCACATATTAAACAGATAAAAAAACAAAATAACCTTCTTTATTGTATTTAGATTTAAAATGATTTTTAACAATTTCTTCAAAATTAGGGACTTTAACTTTTCCTTCATCTTTCATTTGTTCTTGCATTTTTTTATCTTTTTCATCTATATAATTAATTATATAATCACTCCCAATAAAATTATATCATGCTTTATTTTTAAGTATTTTAATTTGTTCATTAAAATCATCAGCATCAGTAATAAAAGAACCACTTACAATAAGATCAACATCTTTACCATCTAGATAAATAATACTTTCTTTATTTATTCCTCCATCAAGTGCAACAATAAATTTATGTTTATCTTTAATACTATTAAAATAATCTACTTTTTCAAGTACTTCTGGCATAAAACTTTGTCCACCTTTTCCAGGAATAACACTCATAATAAGAACTTCATCAATACTATCAAGATATTTATCAATTATATTAGCATCTTGCATAGGATTAATAGCAAGGCCTACTTTTATACCTAAAGATTTTATATAATCAATATTTTCATCTAGATTTTCAATATCAACATGAATAGTAATTGTCTCTATATCAAAGTAAAGGAGTTCTTTAATATAATCTATAGGCTTTTGAACCATTAAATGAATATCTATTTTCTTTCTTGCTGCTTTTAATGTATTACTAAGAGCTTTAGGAGTAAAATTTTTACTTTCTACATATTTACCGTCACATACATCAGCATGAACAAAATCAGCTATTGATTGATTAATCTTTTCAATACATTTAACATAATTATCACTTTTTAAAAAACTTACTGCTACTTTCATCTTTCTCCTTTATAAAACTAACATAATTATCATATCTAGATTTTAAAATATCTTTATTTCCTTCAATCATGCATCCATCCGTATTAATATGATAACAATCTTTATATTTACAATCATAATTGCTAAATTCAATAAAACTTCTTTTAATATCTTCTTTTTCAATATTATCAAAGTTAAGAGAACTAAATCCAGGAGTATCTACGATATAAAAACCATCTTCTTTATAGATACTAGTTAATCTTGTTGTATGAACTCCTCTTCCAAGTGCTTTTGAGATAGGCTTTGTTTCTAAATTACGGTTAGTATTAATTTTATTAATAAAAGTTGATTTCCCTGAACCTGTTTGTCCAGCACATACTACTGTTTTATCTTTAACTATTTTTTTAAATTTATCAAGCTCAGTATTTTCAATTACATGAAAACCTATTTTTTCATAATAATCTTTAATTTTCTTTATATCCTCATATTCTTCATTATTTAGTAAATCACATTTAGTAAAACATATTATTGGCTCTACTTTTGATGCATGAGAATGAACTAAAAGTTTATCAAGTAAATATAAATCAAGTTTTGGCTTTTTAACACTTACCATAATTATAGACATATCAATATTAGCAACAGCAGGTCTCTGTAGACTATTTTTTCTTTCTTTAATTTCGATTATTTGTTTATTTTTTTCATCTATTACAACATTATCACCAACTAAAGGGGTAATTTTCTTATTACGAAAAATACCTCTTACAGTGCATATATACTTTTTATCATTTACATCAACGGTGTAATTACTACTATTAATATTTGTTATACGTCCTTTTAACATAATTATGTATCCAAATCATTTTTAGGTTCTTCATTTCCTGAACCACCAAAATCTATTTTTATAGTTAGATTGCCGCCCGCTTTAGGTATTTCACTTCCTGGCACTCTACTTTGTGATAAAATAGAGTTTTCATTGTAGTTTGATGCATTAGAACTATTTATATCTAAATCATTACCACCTAAATCTTTAAATGTTAATGTAACATTATATTGTTTACAAAAATCTATTATATCAATTACTTTATATGTTCCATCAGTAAAATCGGGATATTCATTAGTAACTGCAGCTACATATAAAGTCATTTCATCACCCTTAGTTAAAAAATCTCCTTTAGGAGTTGATTGCCTTACTATTTCATTATCTTTATATTTTTTATTAGGATTTTCTTCTACTTCCTCTTCCTCTTTTATTACATTTATACCAAGTGCCTCAAGCATTCCTTTTACTTCATAAAAGTTTTTTCCAGTATAATCATCTATTTCAATTGATTTTTTACCAGTAGAAACATATAAGGTTATATCACTTCCCTTTTTAACCTTACTATTTGCTGAGGGAACAGTTCTAGTAATAGAGCCTTTTTCTATTTTATCTGATGGCTCTTCAATTCTAGTTTTTATTTCAAAACCATCATCCTGAAGTTTTTTAACAGCTTTTTTCTCACTTAATCCTTCAACATCAGGAATATATATGTTATGTGATTTATTAATATATGGAAGAAATACTACTATTGTTGTAATTAAAACAACAATAGATGTAAAAATAGAAAATAATATTATTAAAGTTTTATTTTGACTTCTATTTTCTTTTTCTCTCATTTTCTTTGCAACCATAAGATCTCCTTCAGCTTTGGTTAAGCTTGTATCTTTTAAATTTTTTTTAATTTTACTATCATCATGATCTTTTTCAGGAAATGCATATGTAATAGCATCTTCCTTTTTTCTTGAATCATCTAAACAAGTTAGTAAATCAGCATGCATTTCTCTAGCATCAACATATCTATTTTTAGGATTTTTAGCTGTTGCTCTTTTTATAATATTATCAATGCTCTGAGGAATATCAGGTATTACATCTTTAATTGATGGCATTGGCTCTTTTAACTGTTTTAAAGCTATTTCAACAGCATTATCACCTCTAAATGGTAGTTTACCAGTTAAAAGCTCATACATAAGTATTCCTAGTGAATAGATATCACTTTGAAGGGTTGCTCCTTTTCCAGATGCTTGTTCTGGTGGCAGATAGTGAACTGATCCCATTACTGAGTTAGTCTGGGTAAGCTGAGTTGAATTCATTGCAACTGCAATACCAAAATCAGTAAGTTTTACAATACCGTTTCCAAGTATCATAATATTTTGAGGTTTTATATCTCTGTGAATAATATATGAATCATGAGCAACAGAAAGACCAGATGTAACTTGAAGTAATATATCTACTACTTCTTCAATAGTAAGTTTACCTCTTTTTTTAAGTAGATTTTTAAGATGTTTTCCTTCAATATATTCCATAACAATATAATAATCACCATGATCTTCACCAACATCATATACTTCTACAATGTTTTTATCATTTAAGCTACTTGCTTGTAATGCCTCTCTTTGAAAACGTCTAACAAACTTTTCATCCAAAGAAAGATCGCCTCTTAAAACTTTTACAGCAACATTTCTTTCTAGAATGGTATCTTTAGCTAAATATACATTAGCCATACCGCCTTCACCTATAGTTTTAATTATCTGATATCGATCACTAATTTTTTGCCCCTTAACAATCACTTACTATCACCCTTTTCATCTTTTTCTAAAAGTGCAATTGAGATATTATCACTTCCACCTCTTAGATTGCATCTACTAATTAATTTTTGTGCTTTTTCTTCTACTGTTATTTCTTCTTGTAAAATCTTTTCTATCAGTTCATTAGAAAGCATTGTTGTAAGACCATCACTACAAAGCATTATACCACTTATATCTTCATCTATAACATCAAAAATATCAATTTCTGCTTTATCTGTTGCTCCAAGTGCTCTCATTAAAACATTTTTCTGAGGATGGTATAAAGCCTCTTCTTCAGTTAAATTACCAGCTTGTACTAATAAATTTACAAGAGTATGATCTTTGGTAACTTTATGTAATTTTTTATTTTTAATTACATATCCTGATGAATCACCTATATTACCAATTATTAAATATTCTTTGGTTAATATAGCAGCAACCAAAGTTGTTCCCATTCCAACAGAATCTTCATTTTCTAAAGTATATTCAATTATAATTTTATTTATTTCATTTACATTATCATTAAGCCAGTTTATTGCATCTATCTTAGTTCCCATGCTTGCACATGCACTAAAACGTTTACCTAAATTAGAAATAGCAAGCATTGATGCTACTTCTCCTTTGCGGTGTCCCCCCATGCCGTCAGCTACCATTAAAAGATATTCATTATTTTGATTTTTAAGTATTGTAACACTATCTTCATTATGGGTTCTAACTTTTCCAGCATCAGTTAAATAAAATGTTTTCAATTTTATCACCTATCTTCATTTTTAATTATACCATTATTTATTTTAATTTACTATCCTTCTTTACTTCTAAGTTGTCCACATGCAGCCGATATTTTATTACCAAATTTCCTTCGCATTGTAACGTTTAAACCATTTTTCTTAAGTCTATCAAAAAATAAATCACTTTGTTTTTTGGAACTTGCTTTTATATTACTATTATTTGTTTCGTTATAAGAAATCAAATTAATATAAATATTTAATCCTTTAAATAAATTTCCAAGTTCATCTGCATATTTTAAATCATCATTAATTTTATCAAGAAGAATATATTCTAAAGTAACTCTACGATTAGTTATATTTATATAATCTTTAATTGCTTTATATAACTTATCATATTTATATGCTTTTGATATCGGCATAATTTTTTCTCTTACTTTATCATTTGATGCATGAAGAGAAATAGCTAAATTAACTTGTATTCCTAAATTAGCAAAATCATATATTCTAGGTATTATCCCGCAAGTTGATACTGTAATATGCCTTGCTCCAATATTAAGCATTTTAGGATGATTTATTATTTTTAAAAACTTAACTAAATTATCATAATTATCAAATGGCTCACCAATACCCATAACAACAATACTATCTATTTTTTTATTTATATATTCCTCAGCAAGTATTATTTGTTCTACCATTTCATAGACTTCTAAATCCCTTTGTTTTTTAAGTCTTCCACTTTCACAAAAAATGCATCCCATATTACACCCTACTTGAGTTGATATACATAAACTAAGTCCATAATTATGCTTCATTAATACTGCTTCTATTACCTCATCATCCAAAAGTCTAAATAAAAACTTTTTAACATCTTTATCTTCTTCAATTTTTTCTATTTTAATAAACTGAAAAGAAAACTTATCTTTAATAAATTCTTTAGCATTACTATTTATATTAGAATATTTATCTAAGCAATAATTTTTCTTATCATATATCCAGTTAATAACTTGACTTGCAACAAACTTCTTATAACCATTATCTTCTAATATAATTTCTAAATCTTCTTTTTCAAAATTAAAAATATTTTCCATAATTATATTATACTTTTCTTAACAATAAAAAAGCAAGACATTTACATATGTCTTGACTATTATTATCTATTCTTTTTTACAAACTCTCTAAGGCCTTTTAATCCAGCACTATCTTTATACTTTTCATATATATCATTATTAAGCCATAGTAATCTAAAATTATCAAATTTATCTTTAAAGTTTTTAGGCTTTTTTAATTTAATTTCAATTTTTGAATAAGGTTCTTCGCAAACTTCTGGATCACTTCTAAAACGAACTAAATAAGAAAGAAGTGTTAATACCTCAAAAATATAAAGAGGAATAAATATAACGCCAATAAGTTTAAATTGATCTAAAGAACTTATATAATTAATTGCTTTAGGTGATAAAATAGTTAGCTTGTTTATATCAATAACAAGATAAATTAATATAACAGTTATTGATATTACAAGAGTTTTAAATTTTCCTGTCTTTGAGCTTTTTACATTGGCATTTTTAGAATATCTTATTGTTTGAATTATAAATATTGCAATTTCACACAAAATTGGAAAAATAGCAAATTTAGTCATGGTTACAAGTAAAATAAGATTAGCAACTGTAAATAATTTATCAGCTATTCCATCAAATACACTGCCAAAAAAAGTTGATACTTTGGCTTTTCTTGCAATAAGTCCATCAGCAAAGTCAGTAAAATAACAAATCATTGAAAGTTTTGCAGCAGCTAGTGCTCCTTCTTTTAGGTAAAGAGGAACAAGACAAAATACTCCTACTATTCTAAGAGCTGTAAGTAAATTAACAAATATCGCGGCCCCAAGTTTAATCATAATACCTCTAAATTAAAATATAACAAAGTTTATATTTTATCCCATCTTTATCTAAATTAATTGTAATAACATTATCTTCTAAAAAAATATTTCCGTTAAAATAGTTAGTATTAAAATAAATAGTACCATCTACTTCAATAACTTTATCAATATTACCTAGTATATATCCTAAATAATACTCTTTTTCAATGATATTTTCATCCATAGGTATTAAAGAGTGGTCTTCTTCTAGTAAGTATTCTTTATCATCATCTATTAAATATTTTTTACCATCTATTACTATTTCACATTTATTATCACAAAATCCATTATACACCATTTCTTCATTTTTATAAAACTCAAAATTATATTCATGAATATCTAATTTTTCAACGATATTTTCAAAAGCTTTTCTATCTTTTGCTTCTATTTTACGATCATTTTCAAGTTTTAAGATATATAAGTATCCAACTAGAAAAAAAGCCATCCATAACATTAAATATATTAATGATTTCTTTTTCTTTTCAATTAATACTTCTTTATTATCTTCTTTTTTTTCTTTTACTTTATTTGACATTAATATCACCCTTATTTCTAAACCCGTTTAAAAACGATTTAATATCCATTTCCTTTTTACCTTTTACTTTTAATTTTAAGATACTAATAACTCCATCTTTACATCCAATATATAAACTATCTTTACTTTTTTTCACTTCCCCTACTTTAAGAGAATTATCATTAATATATTTAGCTTTTATTATTTTTGTTTCTAAATTATTTAGTATTATATAAGCTCCTGGCCATGGATTAAATGCTCTTATTTTATTAATAATATCTTTACCATTATTATTAAAATCTATTTTTTCATCTTCTCTTTTAATAAGTTTAGTATAACTTGCTTTTTCATTATCTTGTTTAATTCTTTTATTTTTACCACTTACTATTAAAGGAAGAGTTTTTGCAAGTAAGTTTTTTCCTAAAACAGATAATTTATCATGAAGTATTCCAACATCATCTTCTTTTTCTATTGGAATCTCTTCCATAGATATAATATCTCCAGTATCCATAGTTTTATCCATATACATAATAGTTACGCCCGTTTTATCTTCTCCATTTAATATAACTGCTTGTATTGGGGAAGCACCCCTATATTTTGGTAATAATGATGCATGAACATTAATACATCCAAGTCTTGGTATATTTAAAATGTCCTCAGGTATTATTTGACCATAAGCACATGTAACTATAATATCTGGGTTGACCTCACTTATTATTTCAAAATCATCTTTAATCTTAACAGGTTGAAAAACATCTATTTTATTTTCTAAAGCCAGTTTTTTTACAGGTGATGATGATAAATCTTTATTCTTACCAACCTTCTTATCTGGCTGAGTAACTACTAATTTAACATCAGTATTTTTAATTAGATAAGATAAAACTGGTAAAGAAAATTCAGGAGTTCCCATAAAAATAACACTTAAGTCTTTCAATATAATCACCTAGGATTATTTTATCACATTGACATATAAAAAGCCAAATAATTATTTGACTTTATAAACGCATTAATTCTTCTTCTTTAAGTTTAATTTCATCATCAATAAGTTTATTATATTTATTAATTACTTCCTGAAGATTATCTAGATAGCGTTTCTCTTCATCTTCAGGATATTTTGCTTTAGTTATTTCATCTTTTTCATCTTGTCTAATATTTCTTAAAGAAACTTTACCTTCCTCACCAATACTTTTAGCCATCTTAACATATTCTCTTCTTCTATCTTCATTAAGTTCAGGAATAGTTAAAATAACCATTTCTCCATTATTCGTAGGATTAATACCAAGATTAGCTTCATATATAGCTTTTTCTATTTCTTTAACAATACTTTTATCAAAAGGCTTAATAAAAAGCTGTCTTGCTTCTGGTATTGTAATATTAGCAACACTATTAATTGGTGTTGGCACACCATAATAATCTACAGTAATACCATTTAACATTGCAGGATTAGCTCTTCCTGCTCTAATAGTATTTAATCTTTCTTTAACATTTTCAACAGCTGCTAGCATTTTTTCTTCATAATTCATTTGCATCATCTCCTAACCAACAATTACATCTTCATTATAATCGTTTTGATCATTTTTTACAAGAACTCTTACATTTAATTTACCTATTTTATTAACGTATAAATTATATTCATTTAATAGTGCCATTGTATTATTAATATCTATTTTTATATCCGTTCTTAAAAGATCTATACCTTCAAGATGTTTTTTTACTTTATCTTTTAAAACATCTTCAGTTATACTATATTTAGTAAGTAAATCATTATTACTAATCATCATACCCGTTGTTTTATCAAAATTATATGTTTTACTTCTAAGAGGAATTACTAAAGAGTTACAATCATATTTATAATAACTTACTATTAATGATAAATAATTATCATATTTAATTATTTCATAAATCTTATATTCAGCAGAGGCTACTTTACCAAGCACATTTTCATTTTCTACAACAGTTGATTTTAGATTTACAGTCTCATCATTTAAAGTTTGAGCAAGATTACTATCTTCCTTAAAGTTAAAAACAATATCTTTATAACTTATATCAAGATTATCTCCATATACTATTTCAT
Organism: uncultured Mycoplasma sp.; assembly: GCA_964345805.1. GTDB lineage: Bacteria > Bacillota_I > Bacilli_A > RF39 > UBA660 > UBA6448. The sequence goes on along the minus strand of CAYFSK010000030.1, from coordinate 1,153 downwards.
TTGTAAAATATATATATTCTTTAGTTTTATCAATTCTTATATCTTTATTTTCTTCTTTATTTTCTATTTTTACCGGCGCATTTTTTTCCTTTGTTTTTGCTATACTTATTTGCATCATAATAAATCCTCCTATTATGAATACAAGAAATATAAAAGATACAAAAATTATTTTAAACTTATTATTCTCCATTATCAATATCACCTTCTTTATAATAATTAAAAACTTCTTTTAACTCGTTTAAAGAAAGATTTCTTTGATCTTCAGTCCAATATTCATCAGCAGTAATCATTCCTTTTGATAAAGCAGTTTCATCATTAAAATAAAAGATAAGACCATTTTTCTTAACTAATAAAGCTGGAGCATATAAATTTGCTCTCCCATTATCTAAATATGTTATATAATCTTTTAAATATTTAACAATACTTTGATAACTGCCATTTTTATCTTCTCTATCTTCAGTTATATCAAAATAATATATTTCATCAATATTAGATTCTAAAGCTGCTTCATTAACTATTTTGGCATAACTTGATACCCATTTACTATTTTTAATACCAAATAATATAATCGCATTATCACTTTGAACATATTTATATGCATCTGTTGCTGTTAAATATTTATAAACATTTTCTTCACCGATTTTAAATTCACGATGAAATCTTACCGAATCTTTTTCAGTCTTTTTATTATAATTTCTAGTTCCAACAAAGACAAAACATCCAATTAATATAAAAAATAATATTATTTGAATAATCATCGTTTTTCTATCTTTAAAAATTTTCTTTTTTTTCAAATTAATCACCATCTAAATCTTATCATAATCTAAATTATTTTAAAAGATAAATAAATATTTATCCAGGAAGACCTTCTATAAAGGTAGTGTTACCAGTACCTCTCCAGGTATTCCAATAATTCATATTACCTAGATTCCAAGTTAAAAAATTAGGATCTGTATAATATACATTTACTGGATTTAATCTAGCAAAATCAATTTGACTTATATTAGCATTTGCCCAGCCACTTCCAAAAATTATGTTTTTGGCTCCCACATCAGTTGCAAAATAACCCAAACTAACACTTAAATTATTTATTACAAAAGAATTAAGATTTAATGTAAAAACATTACTATTATACCCAGTTAATCCAAACATA
>CAYFSK010000029.1:0-10801 GCA_964345805.1 uncultured Mycoplasma sp. | reverse complement strand
ATTTAGATATCGGTTTAAAACAAGAAACATTAATATCTAAGTCTAAATATAATATAAGTGGAGTATATAAGTTTTCTACTTCGTATGGTTATTCAGCATTAACTTCTCTTTCTTTAGCTCAAAATAATAATATAACAGCAACACTTACACCCGGTGAATATTCTAGTCAATATTATTCCATACAAAATGTTCCCGTAGGAACGTATGTTTTAAAAATGGTATATCAAAATGGTAATGTAGAATACGAACCTATTAAAATAGATTCAAATGGTCCAGTTGGTGGTAGTGTCCAAAATGGAGAAAGTATTCATGTGAATGTTGGCGATTATGCCCCAATTTTAGCTTATACTTATTTTTCTATCCCAAGTAAATTTGGTTCTTATCACAATTATTTTCCAAATAATTATAATCATCCTGCAATAGATGAAGGGAACTTTAACAGTACTTCAATTATATCTGGTCCAGATGTTTTAGAAACAACAAACATTAATAATGTTTCAATAATAAGGTGTGCATGGGGGGAAATTTGTAATAATTGTTACTGTAACGAGTAGCTTTTATAAACTTTAAATGTTGAATAGTAAAAACATAAATGTTATTATTAAACTAGGTGGTAAAATGAAGAAGTATAGAGTATTAATATTTGTAGTAGAGCAATTGGTTTAATTTCTTTAAGTATGCTTCTTTATAAAATATCGTATTCTTATTTTATAAGTAAAAGAATAACAGAAACAAAAGAAACTATAGTAACAGGAGATTTAACATCAACTTTAACTATAACAGGATTAAATCTAGGTGATATGGAACCAATGAGTGATACCGATGGTATGGCTCAAACAAATTATGCAACAATAACCATAAATAAAAATAATATTTATAAAGTCTTTTATAAAATATTAATAGGTTATGATATTGATGATGTAGTAGATCATGAAACATTATTACCAATGGAATATATTCATGCCGCAATATATCCAATTAATGCAGGAGTAGTAGCAGATAATCCTTTAGCAGGGCCGCTTGAAATAACAGATCTTACAGTAGAAGAAATAGAACCAACTAATGTATATACAGCAAAATATTTTTTAGCCTTTGATACTTTAGAAGAAGAAACCCAAAATCAAACTAAATCATATGCTTTAAAGGTATGGCTAAAAGAAGGAACTCCAGAATCATATGATAGTAAAGTAGTAAATTTAGATATCGGTTTAAAACAAGAAACATTAATATCTAAGTCTAAATATAATATTAAAGGAAAAATTTATACTTTTTTTAGTGAACCTTCACCAAACTCTGTTTTGACAATATTACAAAACAATAATATTACAACAACATCTGATAGTAGTGGTTTATATACACTTGCAAATGTGCCCGAAGGAACATATACCCTTAAAGTCTATGATCCAAACATGCCGAATCCTATGTCCAAAACTAGTTATAGAGCATTTCACTTGGATTTAAATGGTCCAGTTGGTGGTGCTTTAAATATAACAAATGTTAATATTCCTATTGGTTCTTATGCCCCAGTAGTTTCTTATACATATTATTTAAATCCAAATTGTTTAACACCTTCTATTTGCTTTCCAAACGATTTTAATCATCCATCAACTGCAGAAAATTTTGTTGAAAGCGTAGTAATATCTGGTGAGGACAATATTTTAACAACAGATATTAATAATGTTGGAATTAAACCTCGTAGTGGATTTTGTAAGGTGAATTCGCTGAATTGTGGTGTAGAGTATTAAAAAAATAAAAGGAGTTAAAATGAAGAAAGTAAAAACAATATTAATTATTATCGGATTATTTCTTAGTATAATTCCTTTTTTTATTGTACCTTATTCACTTATTAAACTAATAGTATTATTAACAGGTATTATTATGATTAGTTTAGGCATTATAATTAATAAGAAACATTCTATAATAAAGATAATGACCATACCTATAATATTTATGATAGGCTTTTATTTTATTGATATAGGGATATCTAATTTATTCAGTAAACCTCCAATTATAGCTGTTAGATATAAAAGTTCTAAAAAAGTAACAAGTTATAATAGTATGTTTTATCATGTTTTAATTTGTGATGATAAATATTATTTTCAAAATGGTATAAATAATAAATATTTATGTGAAAATGGTGATATAAAAACATTAGATATAAATGAATATTTAGAAAATCCTAAAGAAAGTTATAGATATACTAAAAATAAATTTATTCATTTAGTAGGTAAGATTAATACTATAGTAGGAGATAGCTCATTAAGTTTAAGTCCTTTTAATAAGAATGAAGATAATACATTAAATGGTTATGTTAATTTTGATACAGGAAGAAAGGTTGTATTAAATGGAATTAAAATATCACAATCAGAATTTTATATATACGATATTATTGAAGTAATAGGTTATGTATCTGATTATAAAGAAACTGAAAATAGTAAAGAGATTTTTTTAAGTGATGCTAAAATTATTAAAAGTAAGATATATGATAAATATGAACTTATCGTAAATGAAATTAATACTTATAATAAGACAACTGCTAATGATAAGTTTTATTATATAGGTCTTTCAGGAATATATTATAAATATGATGATGATAATATTTATCTTCTTGATTATCTTCTTATCGATAAAAGAGAAAGTATTGATAACTTAATTAAAGATGTAAAAGAAGTTATCTTAGAAGATACTGAAGATAAATTATATGAAAAAGAAAAGTATAATATTATACTTTGTGAAAATAAAAAAATAATCTTTGCAAATAAAAATACACCAAATATAAAAAATATTTGTAAAGAAAATGATTAATATATAAAAGAAAAAAGTGAGGTATTAGGTAAATGGATGATGTATTAAATAGAATGATTGAGATTTATAAACCGGAGGATATAGACTGGATGTTAGTAGGAAAGTCAAACGGAAATCCATATACCTTTCATCATATAGTAGAAGAAAGACATGGGGGAAAAAGAGAAATTGATAACGGGGCAATTCTTACTAAAAGAGCTCATCAATATTTAAATCTTTTAGATATGCAGTATCATGATTATTATGAAGAGCTTAATGTACTATTTTTATATTTAAATAGAACTAATATGCCTCCAACTGAAGATTATTTTGAAGAAGTAAGAAATGTTTTAGGATCAGCAAGAAAAAGAATACCTAGAAAAAAAGGTTTAAAATTTTAAATATATTTGATATTTATGACTTATTATGCTATATTATCTTTTATAAAAAGTTATTTAGGGGGCAAATATGAATATACTAGCTGAAGAGCAAAAAAAGATATTTGAAAAAGGGATAACCGAAGAAGAACGTGAAGAAAGAAAGGAATCTTTTTTGCGTTTATATTTTGAATTAAGAGAAAAAGAAGAGCAAAAATGGGGTAGTAAATTAACTTTAGAACAAAGAAAAAAACTATATTGGTTAATTTATGGTATATATTCAACGAAAAATCGTTTAGGTGGTTTTAGTTATAAAGCTTTAAATCAAAGAAGCTTTGATGAAACAAGACCAATTATTTTTGCAATTACTCATGTTGGTAAATATGATATAGAAATAATTAGTGAATCAATAAAAAAGCATTATTATTTGCTTTCTGGTGATTTTGAACATCTTCAAGGTACAATAGATGCTGCCTTTTTAGGAATGAATGGTGTATTTTATTTTAATGAGTTTGATAAAAGTGATAAAAAAAGAGTAGTTCAAACAATGATAGATTGTTTACTTGCTGGTGGAAATCTGATGTATTTTATTGAAGGAACTTGGAATATGTCACCAAATTTACCAGTTCTTCCATGTTATTGGGGAATAATTGATGTTGCAAGAAAAGGAAATGCAGTAATTATTCCCATTGGTGCTGAACAATATGGTAAAAAGTTTGTTATTAAATATGGAGAAAATTTTGAAGTAAATAATTATGAAGATTCTATTGCTGGAAAAACCCAAGCAATAACAGATTTAAGAGATATTCTTGCCACTTTAAAATGGGAAGTTTGGGAAGATCATCCTATAATAAAAAGAGAAGATATCATCGGAGATGAATGGGATAAATATAAAGCAGCTAGATATGCAGAATGGCCATATTTTAACGATGAATATATTGATAGATTGATATTTAAACCCAAAGGAGTATATAATCAAGAAGAAGTATTTGCTCCAATTAGGAAACTGTCAAAATAATATAATAAATAATAATGAATTTTTTTATAAAAGAATGTATAATGTATATTATATGGAGGATATATGTCAAATGGATATCTTACAGGATGTGCTTTAATAGTTGCCACAATAATTACAATTTTTTTGTTTTCAAAAACAACAATTAATAGTTATGAAACAAGAATTTTTAAAAAAATGAGTTTATTAAATGTTTTTGAAGCATTAACAACAACATTGATTGTTGTTGTTGCATTAACTAGTAATTCTATCTTTCTATTTAAAGTATTAAATAAAATAGATGTAAATATAATAATATGGTGGTTAAGCTTGTTTTTAATATATATTGGTTATGTTTGTAAAATAAAAAAAATAGAAATTCTTAAAAAGGCTGTTATTATTTTAAATATATTATTTTTTATAAGTTCTTTATTTTTGCCATTAAATATTATTTCAACAGATAAAGTGTTAGATTCAAATGGGTTATTAATAAACATAACATTTATATATTCTATGATTATTATTTTAGTTATGATATTAATTATTTTATTTTCATTAAAAAATAAAATAAATTATCGAAAACTATTACCACTTTTTTTCTTTAATTCAATAATGTTGTTAGTAGCTTTACTTAGAGCTAAAATACCGCAAGTAAATTTTATATCAATTTTAATTTCTTTATCAAATTTAATAATGGTATTTACAATAGAAAACCCTGATGTAAAAATGCTTGATGAATTATATAAAAATAAAAATATCATGGAACAAACATATGATGATAAATCAAATTTTTTATTTGCTGCAACCCAAGAAGTAAAAAGACCTCTTTTAAGTATTACTAATACATGTAATGAATTAAAAGATTCCGAAGATATAAGTAAATTAAAAGAAGGTTTAGGAAAAGTTAGAATATATTCAAAACAACTAGATTTTATCTTAAATGATATTCTTGATGTAAGCAGTTTATCAAGTCAAACAATAAAGTTTATTGATAATAAATATGATTTATCAAGATTATATGAAGAGATAGTATTAAGAGTAAATGCAGTACTTCCTAAAACGGTTAAGTTTACAAGTAAAAAGCCCCATGAAATACCAAAATTATATGGAGATAGTATAAAGCTAAAACAAGTAATTACATCAATACTGCAAAATAGTATAAAAAATACTAAAAGTGGTTTTATTGAATTTACTATTGATACAATTGAAAAGTTTGATGCAATAAGATTAATAATTACAATTAAAGATTCATCTGGTGGAATACCAATTGATAAGATAAATGAAATATTAACAATTACTGGGAATCTTGATGTAGAAGATATAAAAGATTTAGAGCAAAATGAAATAAATTTAAAACTATGTAGTAAAGTAGCAAAGTTAATGGGTGGAAACATGATGATAAGATCTGATGAAAGTAAAGGAACAGAAATATCATTAATAATCGACCAAAAAATAGCATTAGAAAAAGTAGATGAAAAGCTAAGTATTTATGAAAATTTAAATAAAACAACAAAGAATGTTATTATAGTAAATCAAGATAAAAATATTGAAGAAATACTTAAATTAAAAATAAAAGAAAATAATATTACTGCATCATATTTACTTAATGGGGATGCTTTAATAGATAGAATAAAATCAGGAAGAAAATATGATTATATAATAGTTGGTGATGAACTTAAAGGTATAAGTGGAACAAATATTTTAAAAGAATTAAAGAAAATAGAAGGATTTAAAACTCCAATTATAATAATAATTGATAAAAACAAAGAAAATTTAGAAGAACATTATTTAAAATTAGGATTTGATAATTATATCTTACCATCTAACTTTGAAGAAGATTTAGATAATATAATAAGTAAGTACTAATTGTTTGACAACTAAGTATCTATTTGATAAAATATGTATGCTTTAAGTCATTTCATCCACTCTAAAAAGGTTTATAAAAGAGAAATTCTTGCCTTAAAGGTGTGACTTATAATAATAAAGGAGGAAAGAGAAATGAAAGCTATATTTAAAACTGGTGGAAAACAGTATTATGTAACTGAAGGCGATAAAATATATATTGAACTTCTTGATAAAGAAGCAAAAGATAAAGTTATTTTCAATGAAGTATTAATGATTGATGATAAAGTAGGTATGCCTTTTATAAAGGGTGCTAGTATTGAAGCTGAAGTTATTAAAAATGGACGTGGTAAAAAGATTAGAGTATTCCATTATCGTCCTAAGAAGAAATTTAGAAAAATTTAAGGTCATAGACAACCATATACTTTAGTTGAAATTAAAAAGATTAATGGTTAATTATGATTAGAATAATCAAAAAAAATAATATTATTACTATAAGTGGTCATGCTAAAAGTAATACATATGGCAAAGATATTGTATGTGCTAGTGTATCATCTATTGTATATACAACTATTAATGCTATAAAAAGGATTGATAAAGATTCTATTGATGTAATAGATAAAAATATTATGAAAATTAAATTATTAAAAGATGATGAAATAACAAATAATTTAATAAATAATATGATAGATTTACTAAAGTCTTTAGAAAAAGATTATCCTAAAAATATAAATGTAAAGGAGAATTAATATGTTTTTTAAATTAAATATTCAACGTTTTGCTCACGTTAAAGCTCAAGGTTCTACTAAAAACAATCGTGATTCTGCTGGACGTAGATTAGGTGCTAAATTATCTGATGGACAAGAAGCAAAAGCAGGAAATATCATATATCGTCAAAGAGGAACTAAGATTTATCCAGGTACTAATGTAGGAATGGGTAAAGATCATACTTTATTTGCTACTATTGATGGAGTAGTTAAGTATGAAAGATTAGGTAAGAATAAGAAAAAAGTAAGCGTATATGCTAAGTAGAAACATTAATTTGTTTCTTTTTTTATGTATTATAAATTCTTTATTTTTGATTATTTAAATGCTATACTTATATTAGATGAAAAAAATTGTTAGAGTATTTATAATTATTTATCTTTTCATGTATTTAGATGTATTTGCATCTAGTTTTGTTATGTGTCATGATCATGGTATTATTAAAACAATCAGGTTAATTGCTAGTTTAATTAATATTATTAAAATTGTGATTCCTTGTATATTAATTGTTTTAATTATTAAGAAAATTTTTCTTTATTTAACTACTGATGATAAAACTAATATAATTAGTGATATTATAAAAAAGATAATAATATGTTTAGCAATCTTTTTGCTTCCTTCATTAATGCATTATTTAACTTCTTATTTTAGTGGAAATGATAAAAGTAAAGATGTCTATTCTGATTGTAATATGTGTTTAACATCAACCTATTATTGTGGAGAATTATTAAGAATGTATCCACCAGATGAAGAAGAAGTTCCTGATCGAAGTCCTAAACCTGAAGATATTAAAGAATATCCAGTTAATGAATTAACTACTACTAATAAGTTAGAAATTCATTTTATGGTAGCAACTAACTATGATGATGCTATTTTAATTAGAACAAAAGAAAAAACCTTAGTAATAGATAGTGGTATTGATAGGAATAAAAAAATTATTATTCCTTATTTAAAAGAATTAGGAGTAAAGAAAATTGATGCTATTATAGGTAGTCATAATCATAATAATCATATTCAAGCACAAGCTGCTTTAATAAAAAATTTTGAAGTATTAAAAGCTTATTATCCTGATGATGTTTTTACTTGTGAAAAAAGAGGAAGTTGTAATTCCAAAGATACTAAGTATATTAAAGATGCTTTAAAAGATAATAATATTCCTACAAAAGTATTAAAAACAGGAGATACTTTAGAATTTGGTGATATTAAAATATATGTCTTATTACCATATAAAATATCTTATGATGGAAAGTATACTCAAAATCTTAATTCATTAGTTTTTATTCTTAAATATGGAGAAACTTCTTATATGTTTACTGGTGATATACCTATTAGTCGATTTAATGAACAAGTAGTAAAAGAAACAGCTAATAAATTTAATATATCTTATGATGTTGATGTTTTAAAATATCCTCATCATGGTAATAATTCCCGAATTGAGAAATTATTAAAATTAACTAAACCAAAATATATAGTTATTCCTAATAATGCTGCTTCGAAATATCCAGATGAGAAGAATAAAGAAGCAATAAACAAATATGGAGTTAAGATGTATCGTTTAAGTGATACTCGGAATATGGTAATAATATCTGATGGTAAAAAAATAGATATTAAAACAAATATTCAAGCAAAAGATTATCAATGGTAATGATAATTTAAATAAGAAAGAAGCGATTATAAATGTCAAAGAAAATTCAAAGACTATTAATATTAATAATTTTATTAATACCATTTAATGTTTATTCTAAAACTTATGTTATGTGTCATGATCATGGTGTTCTTAAAGCTTTAAAAATTCTTGCTTATCTTATATCAATAATAAAGGTATTAGTTCCCGTTTTTTTGATTATTAGTGCAAGTATTGTTCTTGCTAAAGCTATTATGGCAAAAGATAATGATAATATTAGTAAAAGTGTTAAAGAGCTTATTATTAAATTTAGCATAGGAATAGCCATTTTCTTTTTACCAACAATTATTTATGTTTTTTTTGAAAATATTAGTGAATATGAAACAGGTAAGAATTTTTTTAGTTATTGTGCAAGATGTTTAAATGATAGTAATTTTTGTGATCAAGTAATGTTTGAATATCCTGAAGAGGTAGATGAGCCAATTGTTCGTAAAAGAAATGAGCAAATTAAAGTAGATCCTAATCCTATAACAAATTTTCCTCAGTTAAAACCAGCAAGTGGTGCTAATATTATTGCCCAAGAGGATACTGATACATTAAAATTTACTATTGAAAAAGTTAATAGTGGAGATAAAGCTTATTATATTTCAAGAATATGGGTAAAAGATGCTTATTTGCAGCATAATAAAATTAATTCTTCTAATTATGGGAAGGAACTAAAACGTCCTAAAGCTTTCATTAATGATGCTATATCTAAATATAATTTACAAGATAAAGCTATAATTGCTTTTAATGCAAGTGGTTTTGTATTAAATGGCATTTGGGGTCAAGGATGTTATAATAAAGATCCCTCTTATAATAAAACATCTAATGGTACACTTGTAATAACAAATGGACAAGTAGTAAGAAATATATATAAATCTGTTTGTTGGTCATTTGTTATAAGTGGAATTGATAAGAGCCAAACATATCGATTTTGGCATGAAGTTAAAAGGCCTAGTTATCTTGATACTAAAGAATTTAATCAAAAGATAATTTCATCGGGAATAAAAAACACCTTTACATTTGGACCAGTTTTAGTATCCGAAGGTAAAAAGGTTACTATGCCAGCTAAAAAAGCAGGGACCACTGCTAAAAGGCAAGCTTTATGTCAAATTAATAAAAATAATTTTATGTTATTTACTGGTGGTTATATGAATTTATATACTCTTCAGGAGATACTTTTAAAGCATAATTGTGTAACTGGTGTTAATTTAGATGGTGGTGGAAGTGCTTCTCTTTTATATAAAAGTAAATCAAGTAGTACAATAAAAGCTGTATATGGTAATGCTAGGTCATTAGCAGAAACAGCATATTTTAGTGAATAATATTGAAATAGAAGGTGATAGAATGTTTAAAGATACAGGTTATAGTAGTAATGTCTTTACATTAAATTTAGGACAGCATTTTAATACTTCAAAAGTAACCTCTATGTCTCGGATGTTTTATAGAACAGGCGAAAGTAGTAATGATTGATGATAAAGTAGGTATGCCTTTTATAAAGGGTGCTAGTATTGAAGCTGAAGTTATTAAAAATGGACGTGGTAAAAAGATTAGAGTATTCCATTATCGTCCTAAGAAGAAATTTAGAAAAATTTAAGGTCATAGACAACCATATACTTTAGTTGAAATTAAAAAGATTAATGGTTAATTATGATTAGAATAATCAAAAAAAATAATATTATTACTATAAGTGGTCATGCTAAAAGTAATACATATGGCAAAGATATTGTATGTGCTAGTGTATCATCTATTGTATATACAACTATTAATGCTATAAAAAGGATTGATAAAGATTCTATTGATGTAATAGATAAAAATATTATGAAAATTAAATTATTAAAAGATGATGAAATAACAAATAATTTAATAAATAATATGATAGATTTACTAAAGTCTTTAGAAAAAGATTATCCTAAAAATATAAATGTAAAGGAGAATTAATATGTTTTTTAAATTAAATATTCAACGTTTTGCTCACGTTAAAGCTCAAGGTTCTACTAAAAACAATCGTGATTCTGCTGGACGTAGATTAGGTGCTAAATTATCTGATGGACAAGAAGCAAAAGCAGGAAATATCATATATCGTCAAAGAGGAACTAAGATTTATCCAGGTACTAATGTAGGAATGGGTAAAGATCATACTTTATTTGCTACTATTGATGGAGTAGTTAAGTATGAAAGATTAGGTAAGAATAAGAAAAAAGTAAGCGTATATGCTAAATAGGAATAATATTTATTCCTATTTTTATTTTCTTTAAAAGATTACTTTATTATGATATACTTTTAATAGATAATTATGAAAAAGATAATAGAGAAGATTAAGAGTAATTATTTATATAAAAGTATAGCTATAATAGGTATAATATGTTTTAT
>CAYFSK010000028.1:0-10943 GCA_964345805.1 uncultured Mycoplasma sp. | reverse complement strand
TCTTTAACGGCTCTTAAATGCATAAATAATATAAATAGTATAGATGGAGTAAGAAGTGAAGTAAAGCTTTCCTTATACCATCAAAACACCCTTTTAAAAGAAGAAATAGGTCAAATACAATTTAATAAAAGGTATATAAGTGGAATATGTGTATTTAATATCAGTAATATTCCAATTAGAAATAATTTTAAAGATTATAGTATAAAGATTAATTTCTTACCTAACATAGATAACATAGATATTTTCTTAAAGACAAGAAAAGGAAGTTTATATCAAATATTAAATACAGTAATAAATAGCAAAATAATTAATTATTTTTTAAAATACTTAAAAAAAGATAAAGATAGTTTATATGATAATTTAACTTTAAAAGAAAAAGATGTTTTAAAAAAGTTACTTACTAACTTTACTATTAATATAAATGGTTCTAAAGATTTTGATAATGCTCAAGTAGCAAGTGGAGGAATACCACTTAATGAGATTAATCCAAATTCAATGGAATCATTAAAAGAAAAAGATTTATATTTTATTGGTGAAGTCCTTGATACAGATGGCATTTGTGGAGGATTTAACCTTGCTTTTGCATTTATTACTGGCTATATTGCGGCAAATAATATCAATAGACTTTAAACTTTTAGTGTGTTATTCTTATACTAGGAGATGATAAAAAATGAATAAAATACCATTACACATTAAGTGTGAAAAAAAAGATGATATAGCACCACTTGTTTTAATGCCAGGAGATCCTTTAAGAGCTAAATATATAGCTGAAAAGTTTTTAGATGATGTAAAACTTGTTACTAGTGTAAGAAATATGCTTGGTTTTACTGGTTACTATAAGGGTAAAAAAATAACTGTTATGGGAAGTGGTATGGGAATGCCATCAATGGGGATATATGCTTTTGAATTATATCATTTTTTTGATGTAGAAAAGATTATAAGAATAGGTACATGTGGAGTAAATGATCCAAATATTCAAATACCAGATATAATACTTGCTGATCTTGCTTATTCAGAAACTAATTTTGATTATACTTATGAATCTATTCATCATGGCGTTTTATATCCTGATAAAGAGCTTAATAATGATATAATTGCTTCTGCTAAAGATTTAAACTTACATATAAATGTTGGATCTATTATTACATCAGATGGTTTTGGACCTTATATAGAAATGGATAAAGTATTAAAAAGAGTTCCTAAAAATATTAAAATAATTGGTGAAGAAATGGAAGCTTATGCACTATTTTTCTTAGGGAAAAAATTAGGTAGAAAAGCAGCTTGTCTTCTTACTTGTGTAGATAGTCCATACTCTAGTAAAATATTATCTATTGAAGATAGAGAAAGATCACTTGATAAGATGATATCTATTGCTCTTGATGCTATTATTAAGTAATATTAAATCAATAAAAAAATCCGAAATTAATCGGATTTTTATTTTGTTATTTAGTTATTGGAGTACAAGTATAAGTATATGTTCCATATCCAGTTCTTTCAAAACCTGGAATTTCTTTTTCAGAACTATATTTGTATTCAACAATTTTATATAACATACCTGTTGTATCAGTTGTATATTTATAACATCTTCCATCACCAGCTAAACCATAACCTATAGGACATGAAGTTGATGGAGAACCATTTACTTCTAAGTGACATTTATCACCAACAAGTTTTGCATTTGCATTTTCACAATAGTATGTACTGTTTCCAGTAACTTTTCTAGAACATTTTATATTTGATCCAGTTCCAGTTTTAGTAAATCCTTTTGGACAATCATAAGTAGTTGTTCCAGGAGTAGTAATAGGATTAGTTTTTATATAACAAGTATTACCACTTCTTGTATATCCTGTAGGACAGTAAGATGTAGTTGTTCCTTGACCTTGAGTAGGATTAGTTTTTATATAACAAGTATTACCACTTCTTGTATAACCAGATGGACAATATGTAGTGGTTGTAGGTATTAAATTAGCAGTAAATAGACATTGACTACCAGTTAATGTTCCTTGACTACATGAATATGTAGTATTAGTACTTGAGTAAGCATTTGCAACACACTTAGTACCACTTACAACGCCTCCATAAGGACAAGAATAAGTTCTTGTACGTTTATAAGTTGAATATGTATACCATTTAATTCCATTTCTTACAGTTGAACCAACTAAAACTTTTTTAGATAGTTCATATTCGTATACTGCTTGAACAACTGAAGTTGTTTCAGTACTTGTTGGGTTACCCCATGGACTATAAGATTTAGTTGCATCTCTATAACATTTAGTTCCGTTTTTAGTAAATCCAGATGGACAACTATAAGTAGTAGTAGTAACAGGTTTAGCAGGAATGTATTTTCTACAAATATTATTATATTTTGTATAACCTGATGGACAACCATATGTAGTATTAGAAAGAAGTTGTGCATATTTATAACAAGATCCATTATTCATTGTATAACCATTTGGACAAGTTAATCCTCCTGGAGTAGTAGTTGTTATAAGTTGTGCATATTTATAACAAGATCCATTTACTAGTTTATATCCAGTTGGACATGTTGTTCCTCCTGGAGTAGTAGGAATAGGATCAGCATATTCTACAGATTCATTTGTTTTAATTAAAGCTGAGAAAATAGCTATATAAGAATTACTTGTTGTTGTTGCATCAGCTGATTCAGTAACACTTCTTACACATAATCCGTTTTGAGGAGTATAACCTGATGGACAATAAGCTTCTTTTCTTACATGTTCCCATTCATATTCACCAGAACAAGTTGATTCAATTCTTTCAATTGTACAACCAACAGTTGAACAGTATTCTGATTTAGAATATCTACCATCTTTATCGGTAACAACATTATCAGTACTATTATCTGTATGATCATTTTCAAGAACTTTATTATTATCAGTCTTAATATTACCATCTGCATCAATAATAAATGTTGATGCTTTTATTCTTTCATAAAGAATATCACTTTTGTTTCCACAAACTAGGCTAGATTTAACCTTATATTGTGAATCATTCATTTTAGTTATAAGAATATAACTTTTTTCAGTATCACATTTAGTTTTACCATAAGTTAATGTTTCATCAAGTAAACCAAGTTCATACATTTCATCTAAAGTAACTATTTTTGAACCACCAATTTCATTTGGAGGATTATTAGCAAAATGTTCTTTAGCTATCTCTTGCATATTAGCAAGATTATCTTTAAACTCAGCATCATATGAAGTATTGCCTTTTAAACCTTTTGATGCAACAAGCACTACTGCAAATATGATTATGAATAGAGCTATTACACTTAATAAAAGATTTACTGCTTTTCCGCTTTTACTTTTTAAAATATTCATTTCCAAAACCCTTCCTTTTTTACTTTCTTGTTTTGTTTAAATCATGGTTGATATATTCATTTAATAATGTTGAGTAAAAGATATTTCCTTGGTTTGCAATATAGTCATAACCATTATTCCAAACTTTTGCAAAATCATCAATTACTTCAGCACAGATGTTTCCATAACTACCATCGATTTGAACTCGGTGGTATTCATCAACACCGTTACCGTAGATTGGTCCTAAACCTTCATTATGAGTAAGTTCTACGATACGATCTCTATTTGCTTGATAGAATGATAATACAGCATATATTGTTTCATTAGGAGCATCTTCTAGGATAGTAAAGTTATGAACTGAATCTACTAAGATTTCATTAGCTATTTTTCCATAGTAGAAAGCAGTTTCATTATTCATTCCAAGACCTTCTTTTATAAGGTTAAGTAGGTTATATATATCAAAACCATTTACATCCTTATTATATGCTTCCATAAATAAATCCGCTGTTAAATTAGTTTGAGTTACATTTGCTAAGATATTATTAAATTCATTAGCCGGAATATATAGCCCAGCTTTATTTGTTTTATTTACAAGTGAATTATATCCTAAAGTATTCATTATAATTCCTGAATCAACAATTGATTTTAATGCTTCATTGTTTGATGCGAATAAATCATTATTATTTAAAGATGTTGAGTTAGCAAATAATATTGCATTTCTTACCTCATCATCAGATAAGATAACATTTTTTTCAAGTAAAGCACTTTGAATTAAAGCAACATTTTTTTCTACTTCATCTGGATTATTAACATTAATGTTTAATCCAACAACATCATCAACAACTGGCATTATTACTTCAGAAGCACTAGCAACAGGAATTAATATAGATTTAGAAGCTGGTTCAACAGTTGGAGTGGCAACAGCAGTAGGTACTGGAGTTGGAACAACTGTTGGAGTAACAATTGGAGTTGGCTCTGGAGTAGGTACAACTGTTGGAGTAACAACAGCAGTAGGAGCAGGAGTTGGTTCAACAGTTGGTGTTATAACTGGTGTTACCTCTGGAGTTGGACCAGGTGTAATAATTGCTGTTGGTGTTACAATTGTTTCCATAGTAGTTTGACTATTCATAAATTCTTCTAAAGTATCTAATTTTTCTCTGTTTTCCTTTAAAAAATCATCAGCTTCTTTTAAACCAAATCCCCAACCAAGAACATATGATGTAGCAGCAATACCAATAGCAGCAATAATTATTGTTGCAGCTTTTCCTAATTTTTTTCCTTTAGTTTTTTTATGACCAGTAACTTCATGAACTACAGGTTTAGCAGGATCAATAGTATTATTAATTTCTCTTCCTGGATTAGCCATAATAGTTCTTTTAATAATATTATAATCTCTTTTTAACTGTTCGTATCTAATATCATAACCATTATTTTTGTTTAGTTCAGCAAATTGTTCATCATTTAAAACTTTTGTTATATGAGTCATGTTATCTAAATTTGCTAAAATTGCTTCTAATCTTTGGTTTTCTTCCTCAGTAATATTAGCTTTGTTTTCATTTTGAAATTTTCTTATGTTTTCAGCATAGTTGGTAACTTTTCTAGTAAATGCCTGAGCATTATTCACACTTTTCATATTAATCAAAACCTCCCTTTGATATCGCGGTATATACTACCACAATTTATCTAAAATGTCAATCAGAAATTAAAGTGAGTGTCTAATATAGTAAATAACACTTAATTTATTTGCCATTTATATTTAATTTATATATAATAAATTAGAAGGGAAAGATGCTTATGTTTAGATATATAATTGGCACAGTTACTATGCAAAAAAGTGGTTATATAGTACTTGAATGCAACAATATAGGATATTTAATTTATGTTTCTAATCCTTATATATATGAGATAGGAAAAGAAGTAAAAGTTTATATTTATAATAATATTAAGGAAGATGAAAATTCGTTATATGGATTTAAAGATGAAGATGAATTAAATCTTTTTTTAAAACTTATTAATGTAAAAGGTCTTGGTCCTAAAATGGCTAGCAATTTTTTTGCTACTGGGTCTGTTTATGGAATTATTGATGCGATTGAAAGAGAAAACATCTTATATTTAACTAAATTTCCAAGAATTGGTGAGAAAATAGCTAAACAAATTATCCTTGATTTAAAAGGAAAACTTAAAACTGATAATATTAAGAAAGAAGATGATAATACTGAAGATTTAATATCGGCTTTAGAAAATCTTGGTTATAAGACTCAAGAGATTAAAAGAATCTTAAAAGATATTGATTTTAGTAAAAAAATAGAAGAACAAATAAAAGATGCATTAAAATTATTATTAAATTAAAGTAAGTAAAGGAGGAAAATATTGTGGGAATTTTAGATAAAGAAAGACAAAATGAAGATAGTTTTGAAAAGACAATTCGTCCTAAAGAGCTTGATGAATATGTTGGTCAAACAGAAATTAAAGAAAATTTAAGAATTTTTATTAAAGCTGCATTATTAAGAGATGAAGTTTTAGATCACACGTTATTATATGGTCCTCCGGGGCTTGGAAAAACAACATTAGCTCATATTATAGCCAATGAGATGGGAACAAATATTAAAACTACTAGTGGACCAGCAATGGAAAAACCTGGTGATCTTGCTGCCGTACTATCTACTTTAGAACCAGGTGATGTACTTTTTATTGATGAAATTCATCGTCTTCCTTCATATATTGAAGAAATATTATATCCAGCAATGGAAGATTTTGTTTTGGATTTAGTTATAAGTAGTGATAATAATAAAAGTAAAAGTATTAGAATTGATTTACCACCCTTTACTTTAGTTGGAGCAACAACAAGAGCAGGAGATCTTTCAGCTCCTCTTAGAGATCGCTTTGGAATTGTTAATAAACTTGAATATTATTCCGAAAAAGAATTAACAGCTATTGTTAAAAGAACAGCTAGTGTATTTGAAGTAGAAATTGATGATAAAGCTGCTAAAGAAATAGCTAAAAGAAGTAGAAAGACACCAAGAATAGCCAATCGTTTACTTAAAAGAGTAAGAGATTTTGCATCAGTACTTGGAGATGGTGGTATTAATATAGATATTACTAAAGAAGCATTAGAAAGACTTAAAGTAGATACTTATGGTCTTGATAATATAGATGTTGAATACTTAAAAAGTTTAATTGATAAATTTAATGGTGGTCCAGTTGGAGTTGAAACAATTGCAACATCTATAGGAGAAGAAGTAACAACAATTGAAGATGTAGTAGAACCATTTTTATTACAAGAAGGTTTTATTAAAAGAACTAGATCAGGAAGAGTAGCAACTCCAAAAAGCTATGAACATTTAAAGATTGAGTATAGTAAAACACTGTTTTAAAGGAGTGATAAAATGATTTTAGATGGAAAAAAGTTAAGAGATAAACTACTTGAAGATTATAAAAAAGAAATAAAAGAAAATAAACTTAATTTAACACTAGTTATTATTTTAGTTGGTGATAATAAAGAAAGTATGGTTTATATTAATAATAAACTTAAATATTGTGATTATGTTGGAATAAAAACTAAATTTATTAAGCTTGATGAAAATACAAAAGAAGAAGAAGTTATTAAAATAATAAAAGATTTAAATAAAGATAAGAGTATTACAGGAATAATACTTCAAAGTCCTGTTCCAAAACATATTAATTTTGAAAACTGTATTGAAGTAATTGATAGTAAAAAAGATGTTGATGGTTTTACTAAAAATTCTTTATTTGCTCTTATGCATAATCAAAAAGGATTAAGACCATGTACTTCTAAAGGAATAATAAGATTACTTGAAAGTTATAATATACCTATAGAAGGTAAAAATGTATGTATTATAGGAAGAGGAAATATCGTTGGAAAACCATTAATATTTGAATTTTTAAATAAAAATGCCTCAGTTTGTATTTTACATAGTAAATCTTTAAATATCAAAGAAATAACTTTAAATGCTGATATTATAGTATCTTGTACTGGTAAATCAAGTTTACTAACAAGTGATATGGTTAAAAATGGTGCTGTTGTAATTGATGTTGGTATTAGTGTTATTGATGGTAAAATACATGGTGATGTTGACTTTAAAGAAGTAGAGAAAAAAGCTAGTTATATAACACCTAATCCTGGAGGAGTAGGACCAATGACAATAGCTATGATAATAGAAAACTTAATTTTAGCAGAAAGGAATAAATAAAATGGATAAATTAATTAAAAAAGCGCTTTTAAAAGAAAAAAAAAGACAAGCTCGTAATATAGAGCTTATTGCATCTGAAAATTATGTTTCAAATGCTATTTTAAAATTACAAGGAAGTATTTTAACAAATAAATATGCTGAAGGATATCCAAGTAAAAGATATTATGGTGGATGTGAAAATATAGATGAAATAGAAAGTCTTGCTATTAAATATGCAAAAAAGCTATTTAAATGTAATTTTGCTAATGTTCAACCACACTGTGGATCATCAGCTAACATGGCAGTATATAAAGCTTTACTTAATATTGGTGATAAAGTAATGGGAATGAATCTTGATAATGGAGGACATTTAACTCATGGACATCGCCTTTCTTTTAGTGGTATTGATTATGAAATAGTATCTTATGATATTGATAAGAAAACAGAAATGATTAATTATGATGAAGTAGAAAAGATTGCTTTAAAAGAAAAACCAAAAATGATTATTGCTGGAGCATCAGCATATTCTAGAAAAATAGATTTTGCTCGTTTTAGAGAAATTGCTGATAAAGTTGGAGCTTATTTAATGGTTGATATGGCTCATATTGCTGGACTTGTTGCAACTGATTTACATTCTTCACCAATTCCTTATGCTCATGTTGTAACATCTACTACTCATAAGACACTAAGAGGTCCAAGAGGGGGATTAATTCTTACAAATGATGAAGAAATATCTAAAAAAATAGATAGAATGGTTTTTCCTGGAGTTCAAGGAGGACCACTAGAACATGTTATTGCTGCTAAAGCACAATGTTTTTATGAAGCTTTAAAGCCAGAATTTAAAGAATATCAAAAACAAGTGTTAAAAAATATTAATGCTTTATCAGATACTCTTTCTAAAAATGGCTTTAAGATTGTATCTGGAGGAACAGATAATCATTTAATTTTAGTTGATGTTAAATCATCTTGTGGTATTACAGGAATAGAAGCACAAAATCTTTTGGATATTATTAATATAACCACAAATAAAAATACTATACCAGGAGATACAGAAAAACCAATGATTTCAAGCGGGCTTAGACTTGGATCACCAGCAATGACATCAAGAGGTTTAAAAGAAAAAGACTTTGTTTTAATTGGGGAAATAATTACAAAAGCACTAAGAAATAAAGATAATAAAAAAGTGCTTGATGATTTAAGAAGTGAGGTAATAAATTTAACAGATAAATATCCACTTTGGTATTAAGGAGGTAATAATGTCTAAATGGGATAAACAGTATTTAACGCTTTGCAAAAAAATATTAGAAGAAGGGGTAGAAGTAGAAAATAGAACTGGTACTAATACAATTAAAATACCAAGTTATCATCTTCATTTTAACTTAGAAGAGGAATTTCCTTTTTTAACCACAAAACAGCTTTATTATAAAGCTGCTATTTTAGAAATGCTTTGGATATACCAAGTGCAATCTAATGATGTAAGATGGCTTCAAAAGCGTAATGTTCATATATGGGATGAATGGGAAATTGATGAGAATGGTTTTTGGCGTGCTAGTCAAATGATTCCTGATAAAGATGATAAACTAGTAAAAAAAGATATTGTAAAAAAATTTGGTAAAAAGTATGCTCATACAATAGGAACAGCATATGGCTGGATAGTAAGAGAATATAAGCAAATGGATAACCTACTTAATTCTTTAAAAAATAATCCTAATGATAGAAGAATGATTATAAGTCTTTGGCAAAATGCTCATCTTGATACTGCTGTTTTACCATCATGTGTTTGGTGTAGTGAATGGGATGTAACAAACGGTAAACTTAATGCTTACGTTCATCAAAGAAGTTGTGATGTACCACTTGGGCTTCCTTTTAATGTAACTCAGTATGCAACACTTCTTGCTATGCTTGCTCAAGTAACTGGTCTTAAAAGAGGAACCATTGATTATTCAATTAAAGATGCTCATATCTATGTTAATCAAATAGATGGTATAAAAGAGCAAATTAAAAGAAGGGAAGAGCTTCCTGACTTACCAGCTCCAGAATTATGGCTTGATCCAAGTATTACTAATTTTTATGATTTTGATAATAGTAGAGAACTTAAACATGTTAGAGTTAAAAATTATAAACATCATGGACCAATTAAGTTTCCAATAAGTCAGTAGGTGATAATATGATATCAATGATTGCTGTTATTGGAAAAAATAATGAACTTGGATTAAATAATAAACTGTTATGGCATCTTCCTAATGATTTAAAATTTTTTAAAAAAGTTACTTTAAATCATACTGTTATAATGGGAAAGAACACTTATTTATCAATAGGTAGAAAACTTCCAAATAGAGTAAATATAGTTTTATCTACAACTCTTACTTCTAATGAAGTTATTGTGTGTAAAAATTTAAATGAAGCTTTAAAATATATAAAAGATGATGAAGAAGTATTTATAATTGGAGGAGAAAAAGTATATGAACTTTTTTTACCATATGCAGATAATCTTTATTTAACAGAAGTAGATAAAAATGCAGAAGCTGATGCATATTTTCCTTTCTTTGATAAAACTTTATATGAAAGAAGGGTTCTTGATAAAAATAATGATGGTGATATTAATTATGAACATGCACTTTATGTAAGGAGAAGATAATGGGAAAACTAATTGTAATAGAAGGAACTGATTGTTCTGGAAAAGAAACACAGTCTAATAAATTAATTGAATATTTAAAAGAAAAAGGAGAAAAAGTAGTTAAGTTTTCTTTTCCTATGTATGATACTCCAACTGGTAAAATAATTGGTGGTCCTTTATATGGTAAAGATTATATTTGTAAAGGTTGGTTTGATGAAACGGTATCAAATGTAGATCCAAAAGTAGCTTCTTTATATTTTGCTGCTGACAGAAGATATAATATATGGAAAATAAAAGAAAAGTTAAATGAAGGTTATACAGTTATTCTTGATCGTTATACTCATAGTAATATGGCTCATCATGGTGGTAGAATTGATGATAAAAAGGAAAGACTTGCAATGTATAAATGGATTGATAAGTTAGAATTTGATTTTCTTTCTCTTCCAAGACCAGATGCTATTATCTTTTTATATATGCCTGTTAAAGCATCAAATGAGCTGAGAAAAAACAGAAAAGAACAATTAGATGAAGCAGAAAGAAATATAGATTATCTTTTAGCAGGAGAAAGAGCATATCTTGAGCTAGCTGAAATATATAATTATTATGTAATTAAATGTGCAATTAGAAATAAATCTAAATCTATTGAAGATATTTCTAAAGAAGTAATTAATACTTATAATAAAATAATAAAAGAAAATAAAAGCTAATTTTCTTTTTTTATGGTATTATATTGATTTATAATATGAAAAAGATTATGGATAAAATTAAAAATATGTTATACTAAAAGTAGTGATAATATGAAAGAGTTGTTAAATAAAA
>CAYFSK010000027.1:0-11786 GCA_964345805.1 uncultured Mycoplasma sp. | reverse complement strand
GGACTTAACCGAACATCTCACGACACGAGCTGACGACAACCATGCACCACCTGTCACCCGGGTAACCTCCACTATATTTCTATAGCTTTGCCGGGGATGTCAAGCCTTGGTAAGGTTTTTCGCGTAGCGTCGAATTAAACGGCATGCTCCACCGCTTGTGCGGGTGCCCGTCAATTCCTTTGAGTTTCAGTCTTGCGACCGTACTACTCAGGCGGAGCACTTAATGTGTTAACTTCAGCACCGGTTGCCCGACACTTAGTGCTCATCGTTTACGGCGTGGACTACTAGGGTATCTAATCCTATTTGCTCCCCACGCTTTCGTGCCTCAGCGTCAGTGATGGTCCAGCAAGTCGCCTTCGCCACTGGTGTTCCTTCTAATATCTACGCATTTTACCGCTACACTAGAAATTCCACTTGCCTCTACCACACTCAAGCCTGCTAGTTTCTAAAACGAACCGAAGTTAAGCTTCGGGCTTTGATCTTAGACTTAACAGACCGCCTGCGCACGCTTTACGCCCAATAATTCCGGATAACGCTCGCCACCTACGTATTACCGCGGCTGCTGGCACGTAGTTAGCCGTGGCTTTCTTGAATGGTACCGTCAAGTAAGACTCATTTCCTAGTCTTACAATTCTTTCCAAACAACAGAATTTTACAACCCATAGGGCCTTCATCATTCACGCGGCATTGCTCGTTCAGGGTTTCCCCCATTGACGAATATTCCTAACTGCTGTCTCCCGTAGGAGTCTGGGCCGTGTCTCAGTCCCAGTGTGGCCGATCAACCTCTCAGTTCGGCTACGCATCGTCGCCTTGGTAGGCCATTACCCCACCAACTAGCTAATGCGCCGCAGGCCCATCTCTAAGCGAAGCTTTAAGGGCTTCTTTACTCCGTAGAGCACATTCGGTATTATCAGTCGTTTCCAACTGTTATCCCCAACTTAAAGGCAGGTAACCCACGTGTTACTCACCCGTTTGCCACTAGAGGGAAAATCCATATCCATAATCACTAGACCTTGAAGCAAGCTTCTTAGTTTTGTTCAAATCTCAATGGGCCCTCTCGTTCGACTTGCATGTCTTAGGCATGCCGCCAGCGTTCATCCTGAGCCAGGATCAAACTCTCAATAAAAAATCGATTTCTCGATAATTATTTAAAATTTAATCAAAGCTACTCAAATTGACTTTTTTTACTTAGTTTTCAAAGATCATTCGCATTCTATTTTCGGAATGCACAAGTAATATATCAAATTAGTCAAATCTTGTCAACAAAAAAGTTTATTTTTTTTGCTTTTTACACTTTTTTAAGGCGTTTATGCTTCTTTTTTGCTATTTTTTGCCCTTTTTCATCTTTTGATATTCATTATAATACTTCATAATAAGTTCTTTATTAAATGGAAATTTACCACTTTCTTTCATATTTATTAATCTATCTAAACTATTTTTAACAATTAAATCTATATCTTTTGAATATTTCATTGTTTTCTTATGATATTTATATTCATTCTTATCTAAAACTTTAAAACTTCCATCAGGAAAAATTCTTAAATCTAAATCATAATCAATATATTTAATAATCTTTTCATCTATTAAATATGGAGATGCAATATTACAATAGTAAAAAAGACCATATTTTTTTAATTGAGCAAGGATATTAAACCATTCATTTTTATAAAAAAATAATATTGCTGCTTCTTTTGTATAATGAGTTCTTCCATCATTTTCTGTTAATTTAACTTTATCATTAGCACATACCATATATTCATCTGTAATATCAAGTACTATAGCCTCACCACTAATTCTATCTATTTTACCATTATGTTTATAACAATGTATTGCTAATTTATCTCCTATTTTCATGTAATCTCCTAACTTATGCTACTTAGATACTCTTCAGCAGAAAGAAGCTGACTATCCTTTAATCCAATAACTTTGTTATCCTTATTATATATGTAACTATTTTCTATATATAAATCTGGATTTATTCCAACACCTTCAACGCAAGATTTATCTTTTCTAAGCCACCTATAAGAAGTAAATTTAACTGTTGTTCCACTTGTTAATTTATGAGCATGTTGAACTTTACCTTTTCCATATGTTTTTGTACCAATTAAGTATGCTCCATACGAATCTTTTAATGCTGATACAAATATTTCGGCAGCCGATGCTGTTTCACCATTAATTAGAATAACAATCTTATAATCTTTTTCATTATTATCACTGTCTTTATAAGCCTTTAATCCATCTTTACTTTCTAGATAATATATTAAACTGTTCTTTGGCAAGAAAAGCATTGAAGTTTTGTGTGCTTGACTTAAATAACCACCAGTATTGCCTCTAACATCTATAATCATTTTATTTATTTTACTATCATCTACTGTTTTTAATACTTCCTTTATTTCATTATCTAAGTTTTTACTAAAAATTTTAATTTTTAAATAACCTATATTATTGTCTTTTTCTTCATATTCAACACTTGGTACACTTATTTTTTCTACTTTTAAAACAAATGATAAAGTTTGTTCATCTCTTTTTACATCAATATTAATAGCTTCTTTTGATTTATTAATAATTTCTATAATTTCTTTAATATCTTTACTTTCAATTAAAATATCATTAATCTTAATAATTTCATCTCCCGGTTTTAAACCTGCTTTATCAGCGGGAGAATCGTTTATTACTTTAACTATAATATTATCTTTAATATAAATACCAATTCCTTCATAAGTACTATTTAATGTTTGATTCATTGATATTGATTCGTTTTTATCTAAGTATGTAGTATATTCTTCGGATAAAGAGGAAAGCATTCCATCAATTGCACTTTGAATTAATTTATCTTTACTAGTGTTTTTATAATATTTATTAGATATTTCATCATATATTTCTAAAAACTCAATAACATTTTTATTTTCTAAATATTTTATATATTGCTTGTTTTTTAAAGGAATATTTCCATGATATAAAATTGTTCCAATAGTAAAACCAGAAACAATAGCGGTTATGATCATAATAATAATAACTTGATATAATTTATAACCTCTTTTCATAATATCTCCTCATAATAATGATATCAAAATTATTAAATTATTACCAATTTTTTAACTAATTGTTTTTTAAAATTGTAAAGAAATTAAAAAACATTATATTATCTATAATGTCTTTAATATTTTACTGTAATACTGATTCTATTTTTGTGGTATCTTCAATATAACTTACTACTTTACCATTTTTAATTTTTAATAAAGTTATATCTTTAAATTTAAAATCATCAACACTTTTAATATTTTTATTAGATTCTTCTGCTTTATATTTTTCATTAAGTTTATTAGCTAAATTACAATAATACATTTTTATAGTATCTTCTTTTTTCTTATATTCATTATATAAATTAATATAGTATTTGCTTTCTTCTTTATTCTCATCATATACTAAAACATAATATTCATCATATGGTCTATTAAGAATTGTTCCAACTATTGTTACATCATAATCAATTTCTACTGTAGCTTTCTTATTATCTTTTGTTTCTCTTTTATCAACAACTACTTTAGATACAACATAAATACCAATAACAATTGCTATCATTATAATTAGTATTATTACAAATTTTCTAATATCTTCATTTCCATCAAAAGAAGTATCTTTGATTAACTCTTTTTTTATTTCTTTATTAGTCTTCTTTTTATTTACTTTCTTTTTTGTTTTGTTTTCATTAATTTTTGCTTTAATCTTTGCCATATTTAAACCACCTGTTTTTATTATATGTAATATTTATATTTATTGCAAGAAAAAAGCCTTATTTTAATTATAAGGCTTTAATACTATTCACTACCAATTTTTACTTTAATATTCGAAGATACTTCATAACTTACAAGTGGATTCTCATTTGCTATTTGCACTTTAACATCATGTTCACCAACTCCAAGACCTGCCAAGTCAACATAAGCATTAATATCACTTTCTTTTATATTACTTAATACTGATGCAACACCTTTTGCTATAACAGAAATCTTAGCATCAGATATAATATTAACATTTAAACCACTTCCTAAATTTTTACGAGATATACTTGAAATACTAATCGTTTTTTGTTGTTCATTACCAAATGATAATGAAACTTTTACCGAAGAATCTGACATATATCTTACGCCTGTTGGCTTACTTAATGTTACATTATATACTTTAGCATTATCGTTACCAAGATTATCTATATCAATAGTAACAGGAATAGATGTTAAATTAGAAATTGCTGATTCATTACCATATACTGTAATTGAATATTCATTTGCATCATTAATTTGAATAGATGAAATACTCTTACCAGTTAATAATTTACCTTTTGTTTTTATAACAACTGGTATATTAGAAGAATAGCTATCTAGCTCTAAAGTAGCATTTAATGTGTTTGGAACAATTTCAACATTATTTAAAATATTACCCGAATTATCATATGCAACTAAACGGCAATCAATATCATAAGTTTTTGCTTCTTTTAGTTCATTATCTTTATTACCTAAATCAACAAGAGCTTTTATCCAAGCAATCTTTTTAAGTGATGTTTCACTTCCCTTAACAACTACTTCTGATTTAGATAAAGAAACACTTTTAACGCTTAATTTAGAATCTAGTTTATCTTGATTAATAAGTTCATATGTAACACTTGATACACTACTTACTTTATTTTTTACCATTACTGACACATAGCTTGGATCAAGTTTATAATTAAGATTATCAATGTTTTTTGAATATGTAAAATATACTTTATATGCAGAATCTGATGCAGTATAACCAGTTAAATCAAGAATTGCTTCATATTCTCCAAGTTGTTTTGATAAATAAATATCACTTTTTCTACCTGATATAGTTATATCAACTGTCTTTGGAGCACCTTCTATAACATAAGCTTCCTCATTATATTTTAATTTTACAGGAACATTTGTTATAACCTCAGCATTGTTTTCAACTAGTGTTATTACTTTGTTATCAATTAGTAAGAAAAATAGTACTGCAAGGATAAGTGATAAATATATTAAAAATGATTGCCTATTAAGCATTTTATCAAGAATTTTACCATTTCTTTTTAACATATTTTGAATATTAAATACTAGTCTACTTATAGGAATGATAATAATCTTATCAAAAAATTTATATATAGATTTAAACATCTTCATTTTCTTCCTCCATTTGTTTAGCATCATCAGAATCAAAGAAGATTTCTGTCTTTGGTCCAAGTTCATTTAATAATACAGTTCTAAATTCTTCATTTGATAAATTATAATGAAGCTCACTGTCAAAAGCAATTGAACTTCTTCCTGTTTCTTCTGAAACAATAAGAGCTAGTGCATCACTTTCTTCAGCAATACCAAGAGCAGCTCTATGTCTTGTACCTAATCTTTTAGATAAATTTTTATTCATACTTGTTTTAAATACTGAGCCAGCACAAGTTATTTTATCTCCTTGAATAATAACTCCTCCATCATGTAATGGTGAGTTTGGGAAAAATATTGATTCAAGCAAAGAATCATTTACATCAGCGTAAATCTTTGTTGAAGTATCAATATATTCTTGTAATGAAACTTCTCTTTCTATAACAATTAATGCCCCAACTTTATTTTTCTTAAACCAATCAATTGCAAGCATTATTTCATTAACAACTTTTTCTCTTTCATTAAATGTTAGTACTTTATGTCTTCCTAAAAGTTGGGTTCTTCCTATTGATTCAAGAACATTTCTTATTTCTGGTTGAAATATTACAATCAAAGCAAGAGGTCCCCATTCAACAGCGTATTCTAAAACAACTCCAACTGTATAAAGATTTAATATATCACTTATAACTTTTATAAGTAAAACAACTATTACTCCTTTAACAATTAAAACCATTTTAATATTATTACGTACATTTTTTAATATATAATAAAATGCTATCCAAACGGCACATATATCTATTATTTTTGTGATTATTGACCAGATCAATGATAAATTCATAATCAGCCTCCTTGTGTATAGTTAATTATAGCAAAATTTAAAAAGAAATTAAAGTAATTTAGATAATAAAAAAAAGAAAATAGCAAACTATTTTCTTATTTATTTATATTTGCTGGCTGCTGCGCATTTTGATTTACTACAACTTGACTTGCAACTTGATTAGTGTTATTTTCAACATTTTTATCTAAAGATTCAATTGAAGCTCTATCTATTGGTGGAAGAGGTGGTGGTGTTGATGTCTCCTTTGTTTTAACTTTAGATTTCTTACTTTTTACTGATAAATCACTAGATCTATTTTTACTAACAATGTAACCAATTAATGAAAAAATTAAAATTCCAGCAAAAATAGTAAGTGGTATATAAAATTTTGTAATTAACTCTATAAACTTATCCATTGTTACTTATCACCACACTTCCTGATGTTGGAACTATTTGAATAAATGTATTTCCGTCATTAAGAGTAAGCCTATTTCCTTTTTCATCTGTATATATAGTTTGTTCACTTCTTGATGATTTTGACCAATTTATATCAATTGCTTTCCCTTCAGTTATGTATACTCCTTTACCACTACCAATATTTTTAAGTTCTTGTCTTCCTTTACCCATTCCATCATTTAAAGTATAGTTATTTATCTGATAAACAATGATGTTTTTTACAGTTACTGGTGTGTTACTTTCATAATCTATTTGTTTTACCCCATCGGCATAACGATTATATCTTAAAGACTCTTTATCATATTCATATTTAACATTTGTACTTTGAGAGTAAGATATGTTAACAATATCAGCATCTTTAATGCTTTCAAATTCACCTAAGTTAATAGATTCTGCTGAGTATTTAAATAAGTTTTCTTTTTCTGTTTCAGATGCATACTTAAGTCTTTCTCTTGCTGTATTTAATAAATCCATATTAGTAAAACCATTATGAGGAGCACCAATTGTATTAACACGATAGAAATATATTCCATCGTAGGATAAACCATTAATATTATTAACTCTTAAATTTCTAATATCACCTTGAGCCTGAGGACTCCAACCCCAATGAACATAAATAGCATCATTTTCAAGTGCATAATCTAAATAATAATGTCTTGCACTTCTTACAGAGCCAATAACAGCTTCACTTACATCTTTATAAAGAGCCATATATCTTGTAAGGCCACCTTCAACGATAATTTCATATACAATATAAGCTTTATTTAAACTTGATTGTACTCTTCTTGCTTCATGAATATTATTGATCATTATTGCATATGGTCTTGTCTTTGATGATTCATCAATAATTTGCACTTTCTTTACTACTTTCATAGGCTTTTCTACTGGCTTTTTTACTTCCGGTTTTTTATTTATTAATACGATAAATATTATAATACCAATTAATGCCAAAGCAACACCACCAATAATAAGTATTTTAATATTTAACTTTTTCTTCTTAGTACTTTCTTTTTTATTTTTCATATAAACTCGCCCTTTCCATATCCTTTTTCTTTATTTCTTCTCTTTTATCATAATTTTTTTTGCCTTTACATAATCCAACTAATATTTTAGCTTTATTATTTTTTATATATAGTTTAAGAGGAATTAAAGTAAGGGATTCAAGCATCATTTTCTCTTTTAATTTAATTATTTGCTTTTTATGAAGAAGTAATTTTCTTTCTCGATATTCATCATGATTAAAACTTGACCCTTCTTCATATTTAGCTATATACATATTTACTATTAATGCTTCATTATTCTTAATTCTTACATAACTATCTTTAATATTAACTGAACCTTTTCTAACAGATTTTATTTCGGTTCCCAGTAATACTATTCCACATTCTATTTCTTCTTTTACAAAGTAATTAAAATAAGCTTTTTTATTATTTATCTCCATCTTTATTACCTACCAATTCAAAGTCTATGGTTCTATTTTCTTTTGATGCACCAACTACTTTAACCATAACCTTATCACCTATAGTATACTTAATATTATTATTACTTACAAGTGAAAGAAGTTCAGGAACATAGGTATAAAAACCTTTTAATGTTGATATATGAACAAGACCTTCAACTAGATTTTCTAGTTTAACAAAAAAACCAAAATTAGTTACACCAGATATAGTACCTTTATATTCTTCATTAATATGATCTTCCATATATTCAGCCATTTTCATATCAAGAACATCTCTTTCTGCCTCATCTGATGATTGTTCTTTAATACTTGCATGTTCTGTATAAGGTGCTAAAATGTTTTGATAATATTTAATAGTTTCTGAATCTATTTTACATTCAAATAAATATTTATTAAGAAGGGTATGAACCATTAAATCAGGAAATCTTCTAATTGGAGATGTAAAATGAGTATATATTTTACTAGCAAGACCAAAATGACCAATATTGTCTGGTGAGTATATAGCTTTCTTCATACTTCTTAAAAGCATATCTGAAAAAACATCAAAGGCCTTGGCTCCTTCTAAAGATTTTAAAATACTTTGCATTGTTTTTGGAGTAATGTTATTAGTATTAACATCAAGTTTATAATTCATAACTTTTAAAAGATTTAAAAAGTCTTCGATTTTTTCAGCACGAGGTTCACCATGAACTCGATATACAAAAGGAAGTTCCATATTATAAATATGAGTTGCTACCGTTTCATTTGCTGCAATCATAAAGTCTTCGATTAATTTTTCACCAGCAAGTTGAACTCTTTTTACAACATCAATTGCCTTTCCGGTTTCATCTTGAACTATCTTAGCTTCATCTAAAGCAAAATCAATATAACCACGATTCATTTTTTCTTTACGCAAAACATCAGCAAGTTCTTTCATTAAAAGTAAGTCATCCATATAGTTTTCATATCCTTCAGGAGCAGCATTTTCAAGAAGAACTTTATTAACACATGTATATGTCATTTTCTTTTTACTTCTAATAACTGATTTATAAATATCATGATCAATTATTTTACCTTTAGGATTTATTGTCATAATACAACTTATTGCTAGTCTATCTTCATTTTCATTTAAAGAACATATTCCATTTGAAAGCTGATGAGGAATCATTGGAAGAACTGTATCGGCAAGATATGATGATGTTCCTTTTTCATAAGCATCTTCAAACAAAGGAGTTCCTTCTTTAACATAATATGATACATCAGCAATATGAACACCTAGTATATAATTATTATTTTCTTTCTTTATACTTATAGCATCATCAATATCTTTTGTATCATCTCCATCAATAGTAAAAATAATTTCTTCTCTTAAATCAACTCTACCCTTCATTTGGCTTTCATCAACAATACTTGGGATTGTATTAAGTTGAGATATTGAAGCATCAGAAAAATCAGATGTTATCTCATGAGCATAAGCAATTGATAGAATATCAACACCTGGGTCATTTTTATGACCAATTATTTTTTCTATTTTACCAAGATAAAGATTTGTTTTTAACTCTTTAATTATTCTTACTAATACTTTGTGTCCTTCAACACATTTTGACATGCTTTCTTTAGTTATTTCTAAATGAATATCTTTCTTTTTATCATCTAAAACAAAAATAAGTTTTCCATGTTTTTTAACTATTTCCCCAACTAAAAGATTAATGTCTCTTTTTAAAACATTTATAACTATTCCTTTATTATTAACAAAATCTATTTCAACAAAATCACCATCGATAGCAGAATTTAAATTTTCTTTTTCAACAAAAACATCTTCATCAAGTTTTGTAGTTACAAAACCATTACCCTTTTTATTAATATGAATGTAACCGGTTAGTATTGATGAACATTTTTCGGTAAGAATATACTTATCTTTTTTTGTTCTATGAACTTTACCTTCAGATATTAAAGAATTTATTTCTTCTTGTAACTTTTTATAATCTTCAACTGAAGTTAATTTTAATAAATCATTTATTTCTATTAAAGTAATAGCACCATTATAATTTTCTAATATTTCAATTATTTTATCTTTCATAAATTAACACTTTTCCCAATTTGTAAAATTATCAATATCAATTAAATTAACCGTATAACTTCCACATGAATATCTTACTGATTTTTTACCGCTAGAATATGTAATACGAATCGTATCAGTTAATCTGAATTTTTGTTCAACATACATAGGATTGTATTCATTAACAATACCTTTATCAACAAGTCCTCTATTTACTAAATGGCTAATAGTTACGTTACAATTAGATCCTTCAGTACATATTCCATTATCAGAAAGCTCACTAAAAATACTTGCTGCATTCATAATATCTTTTAAATTATTAATCTCTTTATTAAGTTTTGATTTTTTCATTATCATACTAGCACTTAAGCCAATAGTAATACTTAATGCTGCTATAATAGCAACTGTTATAATTAATTCAATTAATGTAAAACCTTTATTATTATTCATATTTTCCATATTTATATTATATATTAATCATATTACTTTTGCAATTTAAAAAGCGATTGTTGTCGCTTTTTTAAATTTAATTATCTTACAAAAAGTATTAATGATATTAGGAAAAAAAGTATACCCAAAACAAGAGTAAATCTGCTTATAAAAAGTTCACTTCCTCTTTCTTTCATATTTTGAAATAAAGCTTCATTTCCACCAGTTAATACATTACCAGCACTGCTTGCTTTTCTACTTTGTAGTAGTACAACAACAATTAATAGTACTGATACAATTAATAATATTGTCTCTAGCATTTTTATCCTTCTTTCTTAGTATCTTTTGTTTTTTTATCTTTTTTAGTTTCTTCTTTAGATACTTTTTCTTCTTTAGATGCTTTTTCTTCTTTTATTTCCTCTTCTGGAGTAGTCATATATATATCACCAGTTTCTACTAAAGAATCTATTTGTTCTTTAGTAAGAGTTTCATATTTAATAAGTGCATCTGAAAGTAAAGTAACAAGACCTTCATTATCAGCAATTATCTTTTTAGCTTTTTCATAGCAATCTTCGATTATCTTTCTTGTAGCTCTATCTATTTCTAAAGCTACTTGATCTGAAAAGTTTCTGTTTTTTGTATAATCTCTACCTAAGAAAACATCTTTGTTTTTTTCTTCATATTGCATCGGTCCTAAATCAGACATACCATATTCAGTTACCATACTACGAGCATATCTAGTTGCTTTTTTAAAGTCATCTGATGCTCCAGTAGACATTTCATGTAAGAAATGTTCTTCAGCAACACGACCTCCTAAAAGACCTGTTATTGTTGCTAATATTTCTGATTTAGTCATAATAGCAAGTTTTTCTTCTTTAGGAAGCATCATAGTATAACCACCTGCCATACCACGAGGAATAATTGTTATTTTATGAACAATTTCAGCATCTTGTAATTTTAAACCAATAACAGCATGTCCTGCTTCATGGATACTAACAAGTTTCTTTTCCTTAGGAGTAATTTTTCTTGTTGTTTTAGCAGGTCCCATTAATACTCTATCAGTTGCTTCATCTATTTCATCCATAGAAATAGCATTTTTATTTCTTCTTACAGCAAGAAGTGCTGCTTCATTAAGAAGGTTTTCTAAATCTGCTCCGCTAAAACCTGGGGTTCTAGCAGCAAGAGCTTTTATATTTACATCTTCTCCTAATACTTTGTTTTGAGCATGAACACCTAATATTGCTTCTCTTTCATTTGAATCTGGAAGACTTACTGTAACTTGTCTGTCAAATCTTCCTGGACGAAGTAATGCTGGGTCTAAAACATCAGGTCTATTTGTTGCAGCAATAATAATAATTCCTTCATTGGCACCAAACCCATCCATTTCAGTAAGTAATTGGTTTAATGTTTGTTCTCTTTCATCATGTCCTCCACCAAGCCCTG
>CAYFSK010000026.1:6141-11958 GCA_964345805.1 uncultured Mycoplasma sp. | reverse complement strand
CCGCAACAGCATTGTCCCATTTTGGGGTAAAATAAGTATTTTCCATTGAGCCAGATGTATCCATTACAACAACAGCATAAACAGGTCTAACTATCGTTTTTTGAACTTTTTTACCACGTACTTTAAATTCAACATTATAAACGCCTTCAGTTGTTTTAGACACTATCTTTTGAACTTCTACATCGCCTTCGTTTACAAACGAACCTTCAGTAATTGTTGCACTATCTTCTACTCTACCTGTTTGAGGATTATATATTTGTCCTTTTTCAGCAGTAGTAGGCTTAGCAGCAAATACCATTAACGGTTCAAAGATATTAATTATCAACGTAAATAAAACAAGTATTTTTGTTAATTTTAATAATTTCTTTTTCATTAATAAAAGCCTCCTTTTTTATTAAATTAATGAGAATCTATATCAAAAGTTTGATATCGCCATTAACTTCAAAATTGAAGGCTAATATTTAAATAACCCAAAATCCCCTGAGAAGTTAAGGCATATATACCCAACTTGTTAGGTCTATATTCTACCTTTTTTTCCGCATTTGTCAAGTAAAATCGCACTTTTTAGCATAAAAAAAGATAAAATTCTTTATTTTATCTTCCCCTTTGTTCATCTTCCATATATTGTTCGATACATCCACGAGTTTGAAAACTACGTCTATCTTGATCATGAAGCATCTTTATAATATTAAATGCATTTCTAATATTATTACCATATTTTTGATAATAATTTTTATCATCAAAGTTATTAAGTGGTTTTATCTTTCCAGTAATAACTGTTCCTGTTTCAGCATTATAAAAGCTTCCATTAACATATTGATATACTTTACCTGTTGTAATTTCAAAACAAGCTTCATTACTAAATTTAATAAATACTAGTGTTACACCATCTTTTTTCATTTGATAAACATCTTCAATATTGATATCTGCAAAAGTTGTTTTATCACTTTGTGCTCTTAAAATATAAGGGTTTTTTTCAGTATTATAAAATTCTAAATTCATTTCTACTTGATCTAGACCAACTGTAAATAAATCTCTTTCATTTATATTTAAGTAAACATCTTTATTTTCCATACTATACCTCCTTAACTTTTTTAGCTATAACTAGAAAATATTTCTTATTATAATTTTTATATTTTTTATTAGTAGAACATGTTTGAATAATAAGTATTTCATCATTACTATCTAAACCTTCTACTTGATAAAAACCTTTATTTAATAAATAATCATAATGATTTTGTAATTCTTTATTATCTTTAAAATCAAGTTTCATGTAAGTCCAATCACTAGTTTCAATTGTTGATGTAATTACTTTATACTTTTTACTTTCTTTTTCTGTATCAAGATATATATATGGATGCTTTAAAGCATAATCTTCGTTCTCATAATTTTCTATAATCATTATAGGAACAACAAACGATGGAGAACTATGACCATATATAATAATCTTTTTAGTATTCTCAATATCTACTCGATAATCTATAAATACCGATCCAACAATATTTTTTTCTCTATTAGGAAGATGTGATAAATAAAAATTATTATCTTTTCCTTGAACTACAACTTCTTTAAAAGAAGTTCCTTCAATATAAAGAAGAGCTTTTACATCATCATTTTGATATTCTTTTTTTAAAGAAGTAATTTTTTCTTTATATTCTTCTTTTACTTTTATAATAGGTTTTATTATTATCTTAGTTTTATTATTATTTAAAGTAAATAAAACAAAAATGGATATGAACAAGAAAATAATGATAAAAATGACTCTTTTATTTCCTTTTTTCATATCCACTTCACCCCACGAAGACTATATTATACACATTTTTTTAAAAATTACAACTCTTTATAGAAAATTTCTTCATATACTTCACTAAAATTATTAACCATTCTAATTACTAAAGAGTCTATTATATCAATAGGAATACCTATTAAATCATTTTCATTTGCTTTAGGAATAAAGATTTTCTTTATTCCATTTGCAGCTGATGCTAATACTTTTTCTTTAATTCCTCCAACTGGAAGAATATCTCCCTTTAAAGTTATTTCGCCAGTAAAAGCTACATCTGGTGGAATTAATTTCTTTTCAAAGGTAGAAAGCATGGCAACAGCTATTGCAACACCAGCTGAAGGTCCTTCTTTTTTCTTAGCATTTTCTAAGAAATGAACATATATATCTGTATCTTTATTATCTATATCATACTGACTTAATAAAAAACCAAGAACTACTTTAACACTTTCCGTTAAAATATCACCACTATTTCCAGTTACAATAACATTTCCTTTACCCTTTGCTTTTGATACTTCAACATGAGTTAAAACTCCCCCACTATTTATACAAGCAAGAACATTTGCTATACCATAATCTCTTATATTTGGTAAAAAGCTTGGTTTCTTTAATCCTAAATATTTATTAACAAGGGCTGTTGTAATACTTTTATAATCTTTATCATATACACAAACTTTTCTTATTAATTTTTCAAGTATTTTCTTAAGTTCTCTTACTCCAGGTTCTTTAGTATAATTTATTACAACATACTCTATTACTTCTTTATTAATTTTTAATTCACTTTTATATTCAGATAAAATATCTTTAATTAAATAATTTTTTGCTATATCTATTTTTTCATATACTGAGTAACTTGATAGTTCAATTATTTCTAATCGATCAAGAAGGGTTTCAGGAATATTTTCAATATTATTAGCAGTTAAGATAAACATTACGTTTGATATATCAAATGGTTCTTCAATATAATTATCAGTAAATAAATGATTTTGAGTTTCATCTAAAATTTCTAACATAACTGATGCTGGATCACCTTTATAATCTTTTACCATCTTATCTATTTCATCAATTAGTATTAAAGGGTTATTAACTTTACATTTTAAAATACCTTGAATTATTTTACCTGGTGCTGCTCCAAGATAAGTTCTTCTTGAACCAATAAGTTCTGTTGAATCATTTAAACCACCAACACTTATTTTATAAAACTCTCTATTTAAAGCTTTAGCTATTGACATAGCTATTGATGTCTTACCTACTCCTTGAGGCCCAACAAAACATATAATTGGTGATTTTAAATCTTTATTACGATTTTTAAGTTCAACATATTCTAAAATTCTATCTTTAATATCATTAAGTCCATAATGAGTTTCATTTAAACTAGATATTATTTCTTTAGAATTAGTTGTTTCTTTTGACGCATTATCCCAAGGAAGATTAATTACTGTATCAAGATAATTTTTAATAACTGCTGCCTCAGGACTATATTCAGATGCTGATGATAATTTATGTACTTCATGATGAAGTTTATTTTTTGTTTGCTTGCTAACTTTTAAATTATCAATTAATTCATTATATCTTAAAACATCTGAATCTTTACTAAGCCCCAATTCATTATTAATTTCTTTTAATTTTTCTCTTAAAATAAACTCTCTTTGACTATTTTCAAGACTTTCTTGTAGTTTTTCATTCAACTCTTCATCTATATCATTAATTGATATTTCTTCATTTATATCATCAATTAAATTAGTTGCTCTTTTTAAAGGATTTATACATTCCATATAAGAAAGTTTTTTATCAAAACTTAAAGGCAAAAATGTAGTGATAATATCTGTTATAACATTTAAATCTTCACTTTTATCAATCGAAGATATAATACTATTACCTACTGACTTATCTTTACTAATATATTCTTTAACAAGAGAAATTAATTTTCTTAATACACTTTTTTCTTTTGCTTTATCAAATAAAGGAAGTTCTACTAAAGAAATACTACATTTTAAAATACTTGTTTCTGGATTTTGAAAATACTTTTCTATTCTAACTCTTTCTTTTCCTCTTAAAACAACTCTCATTTTTTGATTTGAAAGTTCTATCTTACTTTTAATATTTGCTATAACACCAATAGTAGGAAGATCAGCAAGTGATGCATCAGCTTCATTTGTTGATTTAGGAGCAATTATTAAAACTTCACTATTACTTTCTTTACAAGCTACTTTTATTATTTTTTTAGAAAACTCATTAGATAAATCAAGTTTAAGTTCTTGATTGGGAAGAATTATTAATTCATGTAATATAAGAACTGGAATTTGATTATTCATAACGCGCCTCCCTGAAATTAAATTATATTATAAAAGTTATAATATTACTTGTAAAGATTAAATACACTTTCTTTACAATAAAAAAACAGATCCTAATGATCTGTATTTTTTTCTCTAATTAAAACCCTTTTGGAAGCTAGAATATTTTCATTTATATAAAAGAATATATTTCTTTGAACTAGATATGAAAGTGATAAATAAGAGGCATATGCTGTTTGAACATCTCTTAAAAGAAGAGCTTCTTTAATTTTTAAAAATACTTCTTGAGAATACTTATTTATAATATTTAAAAGTTTATTAATTACTATTTTATCTTCTAAATAATCAGTAAATAAATCATTAATAGTAAATGTAGGTGTTTTAGTTAAAACAGGATATCTATATTTATTACTATTAATAACTTTTAAATCACCAAGAAGATATCTTTCCGGAACAACATTTACTTTTCTAATTAAATCATATAGTTCTTGTTTAGTATAATTCATTGTAAAACTATCTATTGCTTCAATAGTATCATAATTTTTATTATTCCCATCTGAAATATGTTTAGCTATTTCTCTTAAATCAACATTCATGAAATCACCAGGTTTATCTTCAAGAACTAAATAATATGTCATTTTTACCTCTGGTTTCATAAATACCCCCTCCTTTTCATCAGGAGAAGTATAATACCATAAACTAAGGGGTTAAGTCAAGATTAAACTAATTGATAAAAGGATATTGTTAAAATCTAGATAATATATTATAATTAGTAAAGTAAGGGTTGGTAGATGATACTATGTTTAGAGAATTTGACTATGATAATAAACCTGTAGTAGATATCGTTAATGAAATTATTGAAGATGCGATTTCTAAATCAGCATCAGATATTCATTTTGATCCAGATGAAACAGGAATAAACGTTAGAATCAGAATTGATGGAGACTTACATGACTATTGTCATGTTCCTTTGTCTGTTAAAAAGAATTTACTAACCAGAGTAAAAATAATAAGTGGGATGAATATTACTGAATCAAGACTACCTCAAGATGGAGCTATTAAACATTTAACTGAAGAAATTAAACTAGACCTGCGTGTTTCTTCTTTACCTACTATTTTTGGAGAAAAAATAGTTATAAGAATACTTGATTATACTATGTCTTTAGCTGGTCTTGAATCTTTAGGATTTTCAGAACATAATTTAGAAAAAATTAAAGAAGCAATTGCTTCTCCAAACGGGATAATACTTCTTGCTGGAGCTACTGGTTCTGGTAAGTCAACAACTGTATATAGTATGCTACAAAAAGTAAATGTTCCTGAAAAAAATATAATAACTGTTGAAGATCCAGTAGAAATGAAAATAAAAGGATTAAACCAAGTTCAAGTTATGAGTGAAATTGGCCTTGACTTTAACACTTCTTTAAGAAGTATCTTACGTCAAGACCCGGATATAATAATGATTGGAGAAATTCGTGATGATGAAACCGCAAGAATTGCTGTTAGAGCATCTATTACAGGACACTTAGTTTTATCTACAATTCACACCAACAACTCTTTAAATACAATAGAAAGACTTACTGACATGGAAGTTGAAAGATATTTACTTGGTTCTTCCCTAACAGCTATTGTATCTCAAAGACTTGTTAAAAAATTATGTCAAAAATGTCGTAAATCAAGAGAAACATCTGCATATGAAAAAAATTTATTTAGTAAAATATTGCATAAAGATATTGATGCTAT
>CAYFSK010000026.1:0-6131 GCA_964345805.1 uncultured Mycoplasma sp. | reverse complement strand
AGTTGGATGCGAAGAATGTTTTGGTGGATATAAGGGAAGATCTGCAGTACATGAGGTTTTACTTTTAAATCAAGCTATTAGAGATGGTATTACAAATAATCTTCCTAAAGAAGAATTAAGAAATTTAGTTTATGATAAAAGAACTGCTACTTTACTGGAAGATGGACTTGAAAAAGTTATTGATGGAACAACAAGTATTGAAGAAGTTGTTAGAGTAATTAGTATTGAAGATGACTTTGGTGATGATGATGATGAAATCAAAAAAGCATTTATTGGAACTAGTGTTGAAAATTCAACTAAGAATAGTAATAGTAGTGTTACTCAAAGTAATGATATAGAGATGCTTTAATGCATCTTTTTTTTACTATTTAAATATGTTAAAATCATATTATAGGAGAATTTATATGAATGCAGATTATATTATGAATGGATTTGAAGTTGGAGCAGCACTTATTTTTATCCTTGTATTTTTTATACTTGCTATAAGTCTTAGTATTATAAGTATTATCATTTACTGGAAGATATTTGAAAAAGCTGGTAAACCAGGTTGGGCATCTTTAATTCCATTTTATAATGCTTATTTGATTTTTGAGATATGTGGTTTTAATGGTTGGATGTTTTTATTAATGATGATACCTTTTGTTAATATGGTCTTTTTAATACTGCTAAATATTAATTTAGCAAAAGTATTTGGCAAAGATGGTGGCTTTGCTATTGGGCTATTATTTTTAAACATTATATTCTTAGGAATACTTGCTTTTGGAAATAGTACTTATAACCTATCAAATATCAAACAAAAAAGTGTTTA
Organism: uncultured Mycoplasma sp.; assembly: GCA_964345805.1. Classification (GTDB taxonomy): domain Bacteria; phylum Bacillota_I; class Bacilli_A; order RF39; family UBA660; genus UBA6448. Next base: position 5,323 of record CAYFSK010000026.1, on the reverse strand, counting down.
AACAACACTTTTTATTTTTTTCTTCTAAAAGATGATCTATTGGCTTCATTTATTAGATACGCTGCATCTTTTCTTATTTCTCTAACTATTTTTTCTTCATTCCAAACATGACTTTCCGGCACATCTATTTTTCCTGTTGCACCAATACCAATAAATGGTACATTTAGTTGATTTAAAGTTATGATGATATATTTTATCATTCTTCTTTCATCTTGCTGTAACACATTAAAATCAAAACCTAAATAATTTGGACCTCCACATCTAATATCAACTGGATCATTTTCAACGCAGTCTACTTTAATTCTAGAACATCTTATTTTATTTTCTATTTTCATTTTATCTCTACCTCTTTCCTTTTCTAATTTTAATTCTGCTATTTTTTCTAATCTTTTTATATCTTTTATTTTTTCTAAATCTAATAATAATTCTTCTAAAGAGCTTCCATTTCTGGCTTTCTCAAGTACTTCTTTAAATGAAGAAACTATTATATCTCTTCTTACTTTTCTTGATTTTTCTTTAAATTCAAAAGTTCCTCTATAGGCATTATATGAACTCCAAATTCTAATATATTCTTTTTTTAATTTTTCATAATCAATATTACCACGATAATAGTCTTCTAATAACATTTGAATTTGTGGTTTTAGCTTATTATATTTTTCTTCATCTATTAATATTAGATTATCGATATCAAGTAAACTTAATAAATCATTTATTTCATCAACCAAAGAAAAACTTTTTACTTCTATTTCATTATTTCCTTTTGAAAAAAACTTTTTGATTCCTTTTAACATGATTCCCCCCTGTTTTTAAGTAGTTATACTATCATATTTACTTTATTTTTGCAAGCTATTACCAAACTAATAAAAAGATTAAGTTTTTATCTTAACCTTTCTATTAATAATAATTATTTTATGATCTTTGTTGTGGTAAATTATCTTTCCAGCTACCCTCTGGTAGATAATATGATACATCTGCTCCTTGATAATAAAGTGTAATAAAATCATCATATACTTCAGGTGCTAAAGTTTCTTCAAAATGGTTTTTATAAAAATTGTACCAAACATAAAAATCTTCTGATGGTTCAATATGTTCACCAGCAATAGGATCTTTAATATCGATGCCAAACTTTTTTGTGTGATAAACTAAATAATCAAGTGCATATACAAATTCAGATAAATCAATATTAATATGAAATGTATTAACAATATGAGCCTCTCTTGCTATATAATCAATATAGTAGTCTATCAAAAGGAACAAATCTACTTCATTCATATTTTTTACTTCATCAGGATTTCTAAGATTACCTGGATAAACACCAGAAATTTTTTGAACACTTTTTGACATAATAACTCCCTTTTTTTATTGACGTTGGTTATGGTACCAAATATTATAACTTCCAATAAAAAAGAGGACTTAATCCTCTTTTAAATCACATTTAAAGCCGCCTGACTCTAACTCGCTTTTTACATCATCCATAGTAGTTTTTTCACCAACTATGCTTGGTTCATTTGCAACTTCAATTCTTACTACTTTCTCATTAGTTGACATCATACACTTAGATTCATCAATTTTATCTGAACAGAAGTTCTTTTTAACTTCATCTTTCATTTGTTCCATTGTATTAACATCTACAAAAGTAACATCCATATAACCACTAGCGTCTTTAAGTTCTTTTGAAACAGGATCAAACATTACTGTTAAAACGACTTTCATGGTTGCTATGTCAGGTTTTTCATCTTCCATATTACATACCATAACTAAATCACTTAAAGCCCATTTAGCAGTAAGTTCTACATTTTCTGTCACTGGCTTTGTAAAATCATAAAGTTCATCATTAATATACCAACCTAAAAAGTCATGTTTTTCTTTTGTGGGCTCTGTTGGACTTACAGCAAGTTTATTTTCTTCAACTTCTTGACTTTCAACTAAAGAACCACCATCAGTATTAAAACTAACAATATATTTTTTACTTCCTAAAGAAAAATATAGTACTATAGCTGCAACTAATAAAACTATTATAAAAACAAGCGATATTATAACCGTTTTCTTATTATTCATACTATTCCTCCTTTCTTTATCACTAATTTTAGAGATAATATTTATTTTATAATAAGCAAGATTAATATTACTTTTCTTTAAACAGTCACCTCCTATTTATTTAACGTATGTTTTGAAGCATAAACAACTTAAGAGTATATAGTTTAAACGAAAATTACCTATTATATAATATTATTTTAAAATATATTTTATTTTTTTAATAGAGATTAATGAAATTGTTTTTTAAAAAAAGATTAAGTTTTATCTTAATCTTTTTTATTCTGTAGTAAAATCCACTTCACTTACACATTTATCTTTTTCTAATGAAAAATCTTTTGGACATACTTTAGTAGCATCTTTCTTTTCAGTTAAATAACATTGATTATTATTTTTGGTATATCCATTTGGACAACTATAACTAATATTTTTTTCTACTGTAGTATAACATTTATTATCGTATAATACTGTTCCAGGTAAACTATCACAAGTTCTTGTGTAACCGGCAGGCTTTCCATCAATATAACATCTTGAATAGCCATCTAAATATGTTGTTACATCTGAGCCACAAGAATCATATGGTGGATTATAATCTCTTTCTTTCATATAACAATAAAGATATCCACCTGGTTGAATTTTTTCTGCTAAAGTACCTTCAGGACAACTTGCATTTACTGTTGCATCGATTACTGTAGTTTTTACGCATTTCCCATTTTCAAGTTTTTCACCTTTCTGACAATTATATGTGTATTTTTCTTCTTTTCGGCAGTTTTTCTCACCTTTAGTATAGCCTTCAGGGCATTTTTTCTCTACTTCTTTGTTTTCTTGTTTATTCTTGACTTTTTTTCTACATCAACGTTTTTTGAGCCGTCTTTTTTTGCTGTCTTTAAAAATAATCTAAAACTTGACGGTACATTACTTTTTCTGATGAACGAATATCACGAATACGATCTAGTAATTCCTTCCAGTAATTACCTCCACCTAATTCTTTTAATCTAGCATCATTCATCGTAAAGCCTTTAATTAAATATTCTTTTAATCGCTCCGTTGCCCATATTCTAAATCTAGTAGCAACTGATGATTTTATTCTATATCCTAAAGAATAATCATATCTAAATTGTAATATTTTACATTGTAATTTTTTCCTTCTTTAGCAGTTGTTCGGAAATTCCGAACAACTGAACTTTCAACTAATTCACCTTCATTAATAATATTCTTTATATGTTCGCTAACATTTGATTTACTTGATTGAAATAATAAAACCAATTGTTCTTGAGTTAACCAAATGTTTTCATCTTCTAATTTAACATCTATTTTAGTTAAGCCATCTTCAGTTTCATATATTATTACTTCACCTTTATTTTCCATTTATGCCTCCTATTATATATATTACCAATTAATCTTTAAAATCCTTTTATATAAATATAATGTCATAAAAAAAGACTAACTTTTTCGATTATTAGTCTTTTTTAAATTTAAATTTTAGATTTTAGATTAATTCTTCATTAACATAAATCATTTTTTATTGACATAAATATTTTAATATTACTTAGTCATTATAAGTGTTTGGTACACTTTTTAGGGAACCAATCGTCCTACTTTGAGGACTTAAGTACTGCTTGGATCAGTATTATCTAAAGGTGTTATTCCAGCGATTCTCTGATTTAACGTGTATTTATCGTCTTTTTCTACCAAAAACGTTTTTGCTTATGCTCTTCCATTTGGTACATCACTTAATACAAAAGCAATATCATTCTTATATAACTGCTCAATTTGTTTATTTGAATATTTTTTGATTTCACCATCGGTAGAACAAAATTTAGAATTAACAACTATATATTTCCCATCATCACAAATATCGTTTTCATGTGCCTTTCCATTTCTATATTTTGCAAATTGATTAAACTTACGTTGTTCCCAAGAAAAAAAGATAAATCATCAAGATTTATATTTACTTAACTAACGAATCAATATCAAATCCATCTTCTAAAATGAATTTTCTTAATATTTCATCTACTTTTAAATTTATCTCATAAGTTTTTAATTCTTTACCATATAATTTTTCTAAAGTATTTTTAGATTGTTCCAAATTTACTGTTTTTAATAATTCTTCATATCTTCCGAATTCATTTAAATTTGATTCGTTAGTGCTTGAAGTCATTATATTTCTTAGCTTGATTTCATCTATTCCAAATGCTGAAGATAATTTTCTTATTTGATCATTTTCTGCATTTGTCTCATATTCAGTTACATAATCCATGAATGTTTTGTTTTCATCAATTATTATATCTCCACTTTCTATGTCATGTATTAACATGTTGGCATATTTTTGTTTTTCTTGAGGTAAACTTGCAAAAGACTTATGTAAACTATTTAAAGCTAGTTCAATCTCTTCTTCAGAAAAATTATCTTGACTTAACAATTTTAAATATTTTTTAAATTTGCTATTCATATAGTCAGAATCAATTTTACCATCATCTATTTCAATTAAACTTGTATCTATATCATAAGGTATATCATCATTATTTCCATTTTTACCTCTTTCAATATCAATATATCTTTGTTTAATTGCTTCTAGTGATTCTTTTGTAATTGGACTGTTAAGTGTAATTTGATCAACATAAACTTGTTCTTTCATTTCTTCAAATTCTGGAATATCTGTTTCCTCAATTATTTGATTACTACTCTTCAATAATTCATCTGTATTGTTTTCGTCCTTTGGAACATATCCTTGAATTATTGCTGCACTCAAATATTTATTAAATTCATTATACAATTTAACAAATTTCCTTTTTGACTCATTATTTGATGGAAGAGAACTAAAATCTTCAATTCCTTCAGATTTAAATAAGTTATCAATTTGATCATAGATTCTATTCATTTCACTTATATTTTCATCTAATTTTGGAACATATAATTGGAATGGTTTATCTCCAGAATACAACTCAATTGCTTTTCTTATATTTCTCTCCATTGTGTATGGCTTTCTATAATACTTAACAATTCCAAATGGTTTTTCTTGTTCATTATATATTCTGTTTGTTCTAGAAAATGCTTGAATTACATTTTCGTATTGTAAAACTTTATCTAAATAAAGAGCATTAAGCCATTTTGAATCAAAGCCAGTCAACATTTGATCTACAACTATTAACAATCCTAGTTTATCTGATTCTTGGATATGAATATATGGTTTTTTGTGTGCCAATCTATTACTTACATCTTTTTTTAATGAACCACTTGTACTTAAACAAAATTCTTAATTATACATTTCATTTTAATCTTGAATTAT
>CAYFSK010000025.1:0-12103 GCA_964345805.1 uncultured Mycoplasma sp. | reverse complement strand
ATCATTATCTACCAATCCTTTCATAATCATTATTTTCTCTCATTTTTTCATATAAAGTATTGATTAAAGAATCAATTTTAGTAATTTCACTACTACTATCAACATATCCATTACTCATATTATAAATCCTTACTATAAATTAATAATAACATTTATTAATAATAGTTTCAATTAATATCAAAAAAAAAATTAATCAAATAATGATTAATTCTTAATTAGTTAATATTAATTAACATCAACGTTGCCACTTATTCTAGCACTTTCTCCACCTAAATCTACACCTTGGAATAAATTATGAGCGCTTACAATTTCATTAACTACATCATCAACAACTTTTTTAAAATCCGACATTTTATTAAGTGATTCTTGAATTTTTCCGTGAATTGCTTGAGGATTTCCTCCCTCTAACCAATTAGAAAAAACTTCATTTTTTACCTCATCAATTTGGGTGATTAATCCCTAAAGGCCACTTGCAACTAATTTAAGTTCTTTGCCCGCATCTACTGAAGTTTGAGTTATCTTAATTGATTTTCCTGGATCTTTTGGTATTGCAGTTAATATTCCTGCATATCTTGGTTTAATCACTGCAACAATTCCTCTTGAATCTCCTCCTGCTCTTTGTTCCATTTCATCAAATTTTTCTGCTACTTGTGAAATTCCATTACCAATATCAATCATATAATCATGCATTTTTACCATGTCATCATAAAAAAGTTTAATGTTTGGTAAGTGTCTTGCCGCAGCAGACCCCTCCCAGTCATTTCCAATTGATGTGTATGCACTTGCAATTGGTGTAATAAAACTAGTATTAATTTTTGGTGCAATAACATTTGAGCATTGTTCCCCAAGTTCTGATAATCTGTGAATATCTTTTACATTTATCATATCCTTATTTTTGTTTCAATCTATTTTACAATTACTTACCAAAAATTATTAAAAATAATTAAAGCTTTTATTTATAATATGTGGTACTATATTAGTAGAAAAATTTACTTGTAAATTGGAGGTTTTTATGTATATAGAACTGGATAAAATAACTAAAAAATATAAGATGGGCGATATTATCATACCAGCTGCTGATAAAGTATCTTTTGGTATTGAAAAAGGAGAGTTTGCCGTTGTACTTGGTCCATCTGGTGCTGGTAAAACAACAATATTAAATATCTTAGGTGGAATGGATACTTGTGATTCTGGTAAAATTATTGTTGATGGAAAAGATATAACTAAATATAATAAAAAAGAACTTACTTTATATCGAAGAAATGATATAGGTTTTGTCTTTCAATTTTATAACTTAGTTCCTAACCTTACATCGCTTGAAAACATTGAGCTTGCATCACAAATATGTGATGAATCTCTTCCTGCTTTAGAAGTACTTAAAATGGTTGGTTTAAAAGATCGAGCAAATAATTTTCCTTCTCAATTATCTGGAGGAGAACAACAAAGAGTTGCTATTGCAAGAGCTCTTGCTAAAAAACCAAAACTTTTACTTTGTGATGAACCAACCGGAGCTCTTGATTCTAAAACCGGTAAAAAAGTTTTAGAAGTATTATATGATTCTTGTAAAAAATATGGTATGACAGTTGTTATTATTACTCATAACGTATCAATTGCAAAAATTGCTGATAAAGTTATTAAAATGAGAAGCGGTGAAGTTGAAGAAATTAATATTAATAAAAAACCACTAAGTATTAAGGAGATTGATTGGTAATGAAACTGCTTATCAAAAATGTCTTTTTAAAGATTAAAAATTCTATTGGTAGATTTATATCTATTATGTTAATAATAGCTTTAGGTGTTAGTGTTTTTATTGGACTTTATGAATCAACTGCTGGAATGTTATATACTGCTGATAATTATTATGATAAAAATAATTTAATGGATTTTAAAATAATTAGTACTCATGGACTTACCAAAGGAGATGTTGCTTCTTTAAAAGAGCTTAAGCATGTAAAAAAAGTTATTCCTTCATACTCAACTGATGTTCTTGATAATGGCAGATCTATTAGAGTTCATGCTATAGAAAAAGATGTTAATAATACAATTCTTATGCATGGAAGACGTCCTAAAAATAAAAATGAATGTCTTGCTGATTATTATAATTATAAATTTGATGATGAAATTATATTTAAAAAAGATGATTTAGATAAATTTTTAAATATAAATAAATGCCGAGTTGTTGGTTTAATTAAGTCACCATTATATATTCGAGAAGATAAAGGTATTTCAAATATTGGTAATGGTAAATTAATATCTTATGTTTTTGTTTCAAAAGAAGCTTTTTCTTCAGAATATTATACAGAAATATATATTTTATCTAAAAATACTAAGAAAAAGCATTCATATCTTGAAGAATACAATAAAGCTCTTACTCCTTTAAAAAATGAACTTGAAGAAATAAAACCTATAAGAGAAACAATTAGATATGAAGAAATACTTGAAAAAGCAAGTAATGAAATTATTAAAATTGAAAATAAATTAAATAAGGAAATTATTAGTAATTTAAATAAACTTAAAGATACTAAGAAAAAACTTGATAATGAAAAAATAAAATTAGATACTGAAACAAAAGATAAAACTAAACTGTTTGATGATAATTTACTTAAATTAAATAATGAAAAAGCCCAAATTATTACAGAGCTTAATAATTTAGGTGCAAATGAAAATAATATTGATGAGGTAATAATAAATACTAATAATGATATAACAAATTTAAATAATTTATTATTAACTCTTCCAGAAGGATCTTTAGAATATAATAATACTAAAAATAATATAGAACTACTTAAAGAAAAAGTAAATGGACTTGGTTATTTAAAAGGAAGTCTTATTAAAGTAAATGCATTTAAAGATACAGTAGAGAAAAATTATTTAACTTTTAAAGATGAAATAAATAAAGCAAATAATGAGCTTGATAATGCTTATAAAAAGTATAATCAAGGAATAAATGAAATATATAAAGCTAAAAAAGATGCTAATATTAAAACAGATGAAGCTAAAGAAGAACTTAAAAATATTGAAAAACCAAAATGGTATCTTCTTAATCGAAAAGATAATAGTGGTTATATAAGTTATAAAGAAGATATTATTAAAGTTGAAGCTATTTCTAAAGTACTACCAATTTTCTTTATCTTAATTGTTATTTTAATGGTATCAAATACTTTAAATAGAATTATTGAAGAAGAAAGAACAGAAATGGGAATATTACTTGCAAACGGTTTTTCTTCATCTGCTATTATATTTGAATATGTTCTTTATGTATTAATTTCTGGTTTAATAGGATTATTTCTTGGTTTATTAATCGGTTATGCTTTTATACCAAAAATTATTTATGGGGTATTCTTATCAAGATATTATGTTCCTAAATTAATAACTATCATCTCTCCTCTACCTTTTTCATTAGTTATATTAATTACTCTTATTATTATGCTAGTTGTATCTATTTCAACTTGTTATAAAGAGCTTAAAGACACTCCAGCAGCTCTTCTTAGATATAAACCACCAAAAATTGGTAAAAAGATTTTTTTTGAAAGATTTACTAGACTATGGAATAAATTAAATTTCATGTGGAAAACAACAATTAGAAACTTATTTAGATACAAAAAAAGAATTTTTATGACTATTTTAGGAGTTGCAGGATGTACTGCTCTTCTTGCAGCAGGAATGGGTATAAATGATAGTATATATACTATTTCTAAATTACAATATGAAGATATAATTAAATACGATTCTATGTATATATTAAAAAACAATGTAGATGAAATACCAAATAATATTTTAAAATTATTTAGAGATAATGAAATAGTAAATCCTATTTTAATTAATCAAGAAGCTTTTACTTTTACTTTTGATAATAAAACTGAAGATATTTATTTAATAGTTCCTAAAGATCCTCTTAATTTTAATAACTACGTTAATTTAAAAAGTACGATTACTGGTAAAAAGATAACTATTAAAGATGATGGAGCAATTATTTCTAAACAAACTGCTGACTTATTAAAAGTAAAGATTGGTGATAGTATTAAAATAAGAAATTCTGATAATCAGCTTTTTATCTTAAGAGTTAATGATATAACTGAAAACTATGTATCACATTATATCTATATTAATAAAAATTATTATGAAAGAGTCTTCGAAGAAGATATATCTTATAACAGTATTTTAGGTAATGGAAAAATAGATGAAAAAATCGAACTTAGTAAATATAATATATTAATTGCTAATTATACCGAAGATATTGTAAGAACATTTAATGAATTTGTTCATGGTTTAAATAAAATTATTGTCTTAATAGTTGTTCTTGCTTCTCTACTTGCTTTTGTTGTTTTATACAATTTAACGATTATTAATGTTAGCGAAAGAAAAAGAGAAATAGCAACATTTAAAGTACTTGGTTTTCTGGATAAAGAAATTAATATTTATGTATATCGAGAAATACTTATTCTAACAATACTTGGTATTATATTTGGACTTATCTTTGGTAAGTATTTACATGTTTTTATTATGAATACTGCTGAAACTGATAATATTGTCTTTTTAAGAGAAATAAGACCTATAAGCTATATTATATGTGTTTTACTTACTTTACTTTTCTCGGTTATAGTTCAAATGATTATTAATAAAACATTAAAGAAAATAGATATGATTGATTCTTTAAAATCAGTTGAATAAAAAAAAGTTAATTAATTTTAACTTCTTTTTCTTGTATAACTTTCTTTTGCTTCATTACCAGCAGCAACTATCCTAGTATTCTCTGGTAATTTCCATATTCCACCAATTTCTCTATCAAGAACTATATTAAATGCCATTCCTTGAATACTTGGAAATGCATTTGTTATTTCATCTAAAAATAAGATATGATTTTCATTTGGTTTATCTTTACATTTCTTTTCAAGTTTTACAAGCCAAGTTGGCTTAATATCAATCATTTCTCCTTTAGCACCATTATAAACACTTTTACCAAATATACTTTCTGGAGTTGCATTACGAAGATATAAAACGGTTGCATCAGGATCTATTTGTTTTACTCTTGCTGATTTACCATCACTTGAAAGTCCATGTAAAAAAAGGGGGACATCACTTGTAATTATTCCTCGCATAATTTTTTCTTCTGAAGGAATATCAAAATCTAAAGAATACATCATTTGGTATCATAATTAATCTCCCCCTGAAATTAAATTATTATAAAGTGTAATATCTTGGTACTCTTTTTCCTATTAAACTTATTATTTCATAATTAATAGTACCTAAATAATCTGCGACTTCATCAATATGCGTATTATCCTTTAAAACCTCTGTTTTGTTAAGTAATTTAACAGTATCATCTACTTTAACAAAAAGCATATCCATACATATATTTCCAACAATTTGATATTTTTTATTATTTATATAAACATATCTACCTGTATTTTTTCTTATAATACCATCTGCATAACCTATTTCTATAACTGCTATTATTTCATCTTCTTTTGCAGTATATAATCCTTCATAACCAATACTATCACCTTTTTTTAAATGATTTATTTGAACAACATCACTATATAATTTAAAAGTTGATAATAATTTTAAAGTTTTATCACTAGTAAATCCATACATAATAATACCAAGTCTAACTCCATTAATATAAGGCTTTTTATCATATAAACAAAGAGCATCTGATGCCTGAAGATGGATAATAAGAATATTATTTATATTAATTAAAGATAAATAATTCTCAAATAACTGATATTGTTTATTAGTATCTTTTATGTTCTTAGCATTATATATATGCGAATATATTCCTTCAATAAAAATATGATTATTATTTAAAATATTAAGTACACTTTTAAATTCTTTTAATGAAGATATACCAAGTCTATTCATACCAGTATTAATTTTTAAATGAACCTTTATTTTCTTTAATTCATTAATATTAAGAGTATTTAAATAATCAAGTGATGTAATAGAAATTGTAATATTATAATCATTTGCTAAATTTAAACATTTATTTTTTACTATTCCTAAACATAAAATAGGAATATCTTTATATATACTTCTTATTTCAATTGCTTCTTCTAAAGTAGCAACAACAAGATAGTTTATTCCACCTTTTATAAGAGATTTAATACTTTTATTGCCATGACCATAACAATCATTTTTAACAACACCAAAATAATATTTAAAATTATTATATTTATCAATAATTTTCTTAATATTACTTTCTATATTATTTAAATTAATAAGAGCGTGTGTTCCTCTGTTCATTATTATCACATCCTTTTTTATGATTTCTTAATGAAAAATAAAACATTTTTAAAATAGCTTGATAAACATGTTTATTACAAAGACCTGTTTTATTCTCATCTCCAAAAAAGTTAGTTTTAACTAAGTTATCTTTATATTCTTCTAAATCAAATTCTTCATCATCAATTACAATAAATTCTGTAACTTCAGGATGCAAGTCTAAATAACTTTTTATTTCCTTTCCTCTAAATCTTTTTTCATCATAAGGAGTCATATCAAATAAAGAAAGATGATATTTATTTAAAATTTCAATTAAATCTTCTCCATCATCATTTATAGGAACAATTTTATCATCTTCTTTTTTAAAGTAAGAACGCCAAGATGATGATAATACTATTTTAGCATTAGTGAAAAAGACAATCATAGAAAGTCTTTTAACCATTTTTCATCAATATTAAGAAGACTATCCCCATATTTAAGACGATATATAGTATTATTTTTAAAAGTATGGGTACTATTAAGTACACCATCTATATCAAGAAAGATAACTTTCATTTAACTATTCCCATTTTATTAAATGGAAATAAAACAAAATTAGTTGTTCCATCAATATATTTTTTATTAACAGGACCTAAATATCTTGAATCTTTTGATACTTTACGATTATCTCCTAAAACAAAATATTCATCTTTTTTAAGTATTACTTCATCAAAATCATTTGTTTTACCATAAGCATATTTATCATTATATTTTTTACCGTTAATAAATATCTCTCCCCCTATGCAAGATATTTTTTCTTCTGGTAAAGCAATTACTCTTTTTATAATATAAGATCCTTCATATTTTTTATTAATAACCACAATACTATCTCTTTTAACTTCTCCAAGTTTATATAAAATCATAATCTCCCCATGTGATAAAGTATTATCCATCGAAGAACCATTTACTTTAACTGGCGTAGAAATAAAAGTTCTAAATAAAATAACTAAAATAATAATTATTATATATATTCCATTTTCTTTAATAAATTTTTTCATAGTATCACCTAATAATAAAATTAAGGAAAGATTAATTTCTTTCCTTAACTTTGTATTCTTTTCGCATATCTTTAATAAAGTTAAGTTTTGCTCTTCTAACTTTACCTTTTTTAATAACTGTTATTTTATCAATCGTTGGTGCATTAACAGGAAAAACTCTTGTTACAGCAACAGATCCACTTTTTTTTCTAACTGAAAATGTTTCTGATACACTTCCACCTTTTTTAGCTACTACTAAGCCTTCAAAAGCTTGAATTCTTTCTTTTTTTCCTTCTTTTACCCAAACATCAACTCTAACAGTATCTCCTACACGAAATTCTGGCACATCATTTTTAATGTGTTTCTCATTAATTTTATCAACAAGATTAGCCATTATTTCACCTCTTTCTTTAAATTTATTACCTGTAATCATATATCATTATACAGCGGATTACATACCTTTTGGGTCAAAACGATTATAACACATATTGATGTAATAAAGCAACCTTTATTTATGGTCCTGGAACTCCTGCTATAAAGGTGGTGTTACCTATTCCTCTCCAGGTATTCCAGTAGTTCATATTACCTAGATTCCAAGTTGGAAAGTTAGTATTTGTATAATATACATTTGTTGGTTTAGGCCTATTAAACTTTATTGCAGATATATTAGCATTTTCAAAGCCACTTCCAAACACTATATTTGCATCTCCCATATGATATGCAAAATATGATAAATCAACACTAGAATTATTAATATAAAATGAATTTAAATTTAAAGTAAAATCAGTACTGTTATTTCCCAAATAACTAAACATATTAGATAAGTTAGTTGCTTTAGATGTATTAAAATTCTGCAAGTTAACACTTTTTAAATTATAAACCTCTATTGCTTGTTGAGTATAATTAGCAAAAGCAAAAGCCATGCTTGGTCCAGGTCTTACTTCATTTCTTTCACCGATAAAAAGGTTATTGCCTTCTACCCATGTTGCTATTACATCTTCGCTATTTACATCAGCAAAAAAGCCATGTTATTAGTAAAATTTGGTTCTGCTTTATTTAAATCTACTACAAAACATCTGTTATATTAGTAACATCAACTTGTTGATTTCTTGTTAAATCAATAATTGTATTTTTTTGATTAGTAGATAATTTAAGAAGGGATGATATATCTGCTTTCTTTTGATCAAGTAACTGATTTAAACCAGTTCTATCATACATAGTTGCACTTGTTATAGCTACTATCCCATCAAATACTTTATTCATTTACTATTATTAACACCGTTTTCATAATAGTCAATCCATACATAAAGAATAAAACTTTGTGTTTCATTTGGCTGTATTTGATATTTTTCATTTAGGTTATATCCTATTGTTGGTGATTCTGAATATTTATTATTTATTTCTGATTTTATTTCATTATTTAAGGTTACTGGATTTGTACTTAATTTCGTTCCACTTGTTGGTTTTTCTTCATCTGTCTTATAAAGTGCATACTTAATACTTCCTATATCCATTGTTGTAGCAAGAAGTGGTACTATTCCAAGATTATAACTAGCATCTTTATCCATTTGGTTTATAACATCAAATGTCATCTTAAATAAATCAGATGATAAAGCTTTTCCATCAGATATGGGAGATGATGCATCTCCTGTTAAATTTGTTCTTGTTTCATTAGTAAGTATTAAATTACCACTTATTTTTATTGATACTAATGTTGGATTGTGATTTTCAGTAGTCTTAAAATAAGCTCAAGAAAAAGATAGCGATAACGCTATTAACAAGAAAAATATAATTAATGATAATATTATTTTTCTTACCTTATTCATACTATAATGATAACTTTAATTCTATATCTTAGCAAGTGCGTTTTTAAGCTCAATTTTTTTGTTTTCTACAACTACTCTTTGAATTAAAAACATTAATAATAAAACATTAATTGTAAAACTTCCTCCATAAGATAAAAGTGGAAGTGGAACTCCTGTAAGAGGAATTAAAGCAAGAACTCCTCCAAGATTGATAATAATATGAAGAACAAAATACCAAAAAACACCAATGGCAATTAGACTATTTCTTAAACTTAAAGAAGACTTTGCTATCTTTAAAAATTTAAAGATAAAAATAAAATAACCAATAATAACTAAAATACCAGTTATAGCTCCAAGTTCCTCTACTATAATAGGAAAAATAAAGTCTGTATGACTTTCAGGTAAATATAAAAACTTTTGAGAACTTTTACCTAAGCCAACTCCAAAAAGACCACCATTTGCCATAGCAATAAAGCCATTACAAACTTGATAGCCACTTTCTTCATTATATCTTTTACATGGAGCAGTAAAATTTAATCGATCCATTTTTTCTTTAGTAAGTATTTTATCTTTATTAAAAGCAAACACTATTAATACAAATATTATTGGTAAAAAGGTAATCTTTAATATTTGTAATCTGTTTTTCCATACATAAGGAACACTTAAAAAAACAAGTCCAGTAAGAGCCAAAAGAATAAATGCTCCTCCTAAATCAGATTGCATATATATTAATAAGGCCATAAATGCTCCGGTTATAAGAGGAATAAAATATAAATATATGTTTTTACATTTATTTTTATTAAGCATATTATAAAAGTAAGCCATAAATAATATTTGTACTGATTTTGCAAGTTCTGATGGTTGAAGATTAAATGGACCAATTGGTATCCAGCTTCGTGCATTATTAGTAAGTTTTCCTGCATAAAGAACATATATTAATAAAACTATAATTAAAACAACTGATGCATAGGATAAATAATAATATTTTCTTAAAGGAATGTATAAAACAAAAGCACCTACAAAGACAGCTAAAGCAATTGCAAATAATTGTCTTGAAAAAAAGTGAGATAAACCGATGTTATATCTAAGAACAGTTGTTGCACTTGTTGCACTTAAAATCATAACACATCCAAAAATACTAAAAATTATAGTTAGTACTAATAAAGTTTTATCTAAATTTTTAATAGTTTTCATATTACTTACCTTCTTATATAATATTAACAAAAGTACTAAGTATTGTCTATATTCTAGCCATTTTACTATGTAAACAATTGCATAAAATATTTTTTTTTGATAAAATACTGGTTAGTGAGGGGAAAATGAAAGTACCAGATATTAAAATATATGATGAAAAAAATAAGATATTAAGAAAAACTTCAAAAGAAGTTTCTTTTCCTCTTGATAAAAAAACTAAAAAATTAATTAATGATGTTCATGATTATCTTAAAGCAACTCAAGATGAAGAAACTGCTAAAGAAAATAATTTAAGACCTGGTATGGGACTTGCTTTTATCCAAATGGGTATACCAAAAAGAATCTTTATTATTGAAAATAAAGATGAAGAAACTGGTAAGTTTGAATCACATACAATTATTAATCCCAAAATAATATCTCAAAGTGAAGAACTTATTTATGTTGGTGAAGGAGAAGGTTGTTTATCTGTTAATAGACCTACTGAAGGAATAGTACCAAGATTTGCAAGAATAAATATAACATATCAAGATATTGATGGAAATGAAAAAGAAATAAGAGTTAGAGAAGATATATCAATTGCTTTTCAACATGAAATAGATCATTTAAATGGTATTTTATTTGTTGATCATATAGATAAAAATAATCCTTATAAAAATAAGGATTATATGCGTGAAATTTAATTATTTATATATTTATTTACTTCATCTACACATTTATTAAAATAATTAATATCAACTTTATTAACTAGCTTATCATTAAATTGATAAGCTTTTTTATATTTTAAAATTCTATTAAAGGCATTATCAATTGTTTTTTTATCAATTTTTTTAGATAATTTATCAAGAAGATTTTCAACATAATTATTATAATACTTTATACATATAATATCATTTCCTGCTTTATATGCATTTATAACAGACCTATATTCTCCATAAAAACATCTTATACTGCCCATTCCAAGTTCATCAGTAATAACAAGACCATCAAATTTTAATTTACCTCTAAGTTCACTTTTAATAAACCTTTTTGATATACTAGTTGGTTTTATAGGACTTTTCTTTTTAATAAGCATATGTCCTACCATTACAGCATCACAAGAGTTATCTTCGATTAAAGTTTTAAATGGTAATAAATCTTTATTCTTAATTGCTTCATAATCATTAATATATGGTAAAAATATATGACTATCAAGAACAACACTCCCTTGCCCTGGAAAATGTTTACATGCTCCAATAACATTATATTTCTTAAAATTATTACATATTATTCTTCCATTTTTAGTAACAATATCTGGATCACTAGACATTGCTCTATTTCCAATCGCATGAGTATCTTTTTGCAGCTTTAAATCAAGTACAGGAGCAAAGTTCATATTAATACCAAGTTCTGATAATACTTTTCCTGTTGCTTTTGAATATATATCTATCACTTTATTAGAAATAGCTAAATCAAAAAGAGGTTCAAATCTTTTAAATTCACTTGGAAGTCTATTTACTCTACCACTTTCTTGATCAATTGCTATAGTAAGTGGTATATCATATTTATTAGCTTTTTTAAAATTATTAATTATATCTTTAAATTCATCAAAATTACTATAAAGGGCTTTATATAAAATAACTCCTCCAATATGATGTTCTGATACTAAATCAATTACTTTTGGAATATCTTCTTTATTCCAAATTCCTACTAAAAGCATTTGAGCAATCTTATCTTTTAATGAATAATTTTTCATATAAATCACCACCAGTAATATACCAAATTTTTTTTAATATATCAATTATCAAGGAAGTCCTGCTATAAAGGTAGTGTTTCCTACTCCTCTCCAAGTATTCCAGTAGTTCATATTACCAATATTCCAAGTTAAAA
>CAYFSK010000024.1:5136-13012 GCA_964345805.1 uncultured Mycoplasma sp. | reverse complement strand
CCAATAAAAAGATTATTTCCTTCAACCCACGATGCTATTACATCTTCACTATTTACATCAGCAAAAAAGGCCATATTATTGGTAAAGTTTGGTTTGGCTTTATTTATATCTAAAGAAAATATATGCTCGACATTATCTACATTAACTTTTTGGTTTCTTATTAAATCAATAATTGGAGTACCCAAGTTTGTAGATAATTTTGGAAGCGTTAATATATTTGCTTTCTTTTCATCAAGCAAAGCATTTAAACCATCTCTATCATATTTAGTGGCACTTGTTATAGCTACTATTCCATCAAACACTTTATTCATTTGACTATTATTATTGCCATCTTCTAAATAATCTACCCACACATATAAAATAAAACTTTTGGTTTCATTAGACCGTATAGTATATTCATCATTTAAGTTATATCCTGTTGTTGGACTTTCTGAATACTTATTATTTATTTCATTTTTTATTTCACCATTTAAGGTTACTGGATTTGTACTTAATTTCGTTCCACTTGTTGGTTTTTCTTCATCTGTCTTATAAAGTGCATACTTAATACTTCCTATATCCATTGTAGTAGCAAGTAGTGGTACTATTCCAAGATTATAAGATACTTCTCCATCCATTTGATTTGTTATATCAAATGTCATTTTAAATAAATCAGATGATAAAGCTTTTCCATCAGATATGGGAGATGATTTATCTCCTGTTAAATTGATTCTTGTTTCATTAGTAAGTATTAAATTACCTGTTACTTTAATTGATAATAAAGTTGGATTATGATTTTCAGTGGTCTTAAAATAAGCATAAGAAAAAGATAGCGATACTGCTATTAATAGTAAAAAGATAATTACTGATAATATTATTTTTCTTATCTTACTCATAAATATATTATAACATAATTATTTACTATTTTTAAGATACTTTTCTACTTCTTCTTTATCTGATAAATGAGTCTTTTCTGTTCCTATTATTTGATAGTCTTCATGTCCCTTACCAAGTATTAATAAAACATCTTCATTTTCAATTAAATCAAGACCTCTTTTAATAGCAACTCTTCTGTCTGTTAAAACCTCATAATTATCTTTAATAACACCTTTTAAGATATCTTCTAGGATAAGATTAGGATTTTCACATCTTGGATTATCTGATGTAAAAATAACATAATCAGATTCATCAGTTGCTATCTTACCCATTATTGGTCTTTTATATGGATCTCTATCTCCCCCACAACCAAGAATAGTTATTACTCTTCCTTTTTTATTTTCACTAAAGGCCCTAATTATTTTTTCAACTGCATCCGGAGTATGAGCATAATCAATTACGGCTATTCCTCCTCTTACTTTAATTTGTTCACATCTTCCTTTAGGAGGAAAAACATCTTTTGTAATATTAATTATATCTTCAGTTTTAAAACCAAGTTTATTTATAATAAGTAAAGCAAGTAAATAATTATATACATTAAAATCACTTTTTAAATTAGTTTTAACTTCATAATCTTTATCTTCATGGGAAAAATTAATAAGCGTATTTGCAAGCATATCCTCATATGAATTTATTTTTAAATTACCATTTTTACCAAAAGAAATAGTATTTTGATATTTATTAGCCCATTTACTACTTGCTTTATCATCACTATTAACAATCATTACTCCTTCAAGTTGATTTAATAAAAGTAATTTAGCATCTAAATATTCTTCTAAAGAGTTATGATAATCAAGATGATCTTCAGTAAGATTAGTAAAAGCTCCAATCTTAAACTTTATTCCTTCGACTCTTTTTTGATGAAGAGAATGAGAACTTACTTCCATTACAACATTTTTACATCCTTTATCAAGAGCAGTTAATAATAATTCATATAAATCTAATATATTAGGAGTTGTATTAGGAAGTTCTACTTCTTTTTCATCAGGAATATAAAAACCTATTGTACCAATATAAGCTGTTTTAGAACCAAGTTTATTAAGCATTTCATAAGTTAAAAAACAAGTTGTAGTCTTACCATTAGTTCCAGTTACCCCAATAATATTTAATTTATTAATTTCTTTACTATAATTTTTTACTATATAATCATTTAACCATTTGTTAGAGTTTTCAACTACTTCATAAGGAATATTAACATTTATTTCTTTTTCACTTATTATTTTAGATGCTCCATTTTTAATGGCATCATTAATAAAGTTGTGACCATCAACTTTACTTCCTTTAATACAAACAAAAATATCGCCTTTATTTATTTTACGAGAATCTATTTTTACATTAATCATAAAAGTCACCTCTAATAATATTTTATAATAAATGATAAATATTACAAGTTTTTTTAATATTGATGTGTAATGATAATAAGGAGATATAAAAAAATGAAAAATAATTATTTAATATATATTCTTATTACCTTTGCTATTTTATTTATAATTATTTGTTTTTCTTTATTAAATAGTAAAGCTAAGAATACATACAAACCAAATGATAAAATAAAAATATCTTATCAAGAAAAGATTAAAATTGATGACTTAGAGATTAAATTACTTTCTATTACTGATAGTACATGTCCAAAAGATGTATATTGCTTTTGGGAAGGTGAATACCAATATACATTATTAATTAATAACGAAAAAGTACTTTTAGGAACAATTAGAACAAGAGATGCTACTTATAAAGATTACAAACTAGAACTGTTAGATGATTGTTCATCAAGATATATTTCTTTTAAAGTAAGTAAAATTAAATAATAAAATTACTTGCATTTTTAAAATAATTATACTATTATTATTAACAAGGATAAAAATGAAAGAAGAATTTAATAATTTCGATTTTAAATTTAATGTTAAGAAGTCTTAATTTATGGGGCTTCTTTTTTTATCTTTAGGAGGATGAAATGAAAACTATTGAACTTAATCACCCTTTGATTACCCATAAACTTGCTATCTTAAGAGATGAAAAAACTGGTACTAAAGAATTTAGAGAACTAGTTGGAGAAATTGCGATGTTCTTATGTTATGAAGCAATGAAGGATGCTAAACTTGAAAAAGTAAGTATTAAAACCCCAATTGAAGAAATGAATGCTTATAAACTTAATGAAAATAAGTATGCTTTTGTACCTATATTAAGAGCTGGAACTGGTATGCTTGATGGCTTAATAAAAGTTGTTCCTAATGCTAAGATTGGTCATATTGGCATGTATCGTGATGAAAAAACTTTTAAACCTGTAACTTATTTTTTTAAAGTACCAAAAGATATTGAAAAAAGAGAAGTAATTATTGTTGATCCCATGCTGGCAACTGGTGGTTCTGTTTTAGATTCTATTACTTTATTAAAAGATAAAGGAGTTAAAAAAATAAAAGTCTTATGTATTATTGCTGCTCCCGAAGGATTAAAACAAGTTGAAGAAAAATACCCGGATGTACAAATATATACAGCATGTATTGATAAATATTTAAATGATATTAATTATATTGTCCCAGGACTAGGTGATGCTGGTGATAGAATATTTGGTACCAAGT
Organism: uncultured Mycoplasma sp.; assembly: GCA_964345805.1. Classification (GTDB taxonomy): domain Bacteria; phylum Bacillota_I; class Bacilli_A; order RF39; family UBA660; genus UBA6448. The sequence continues at coordinate 9,518 of CAYFSK010000024.1, read as the reverse complement.
AAAAAGTAGTTATAAACTACTTTTTTAACTTTCAAAAAATCTTTTATACCATAAAAGAAAGATATATATTGTCCAAACTTTTTTATAACAATCTTTTCTACCTTTTTTATGATCGTTTAAGAGTTTCATAATTCTTTCTTTATTAAAATATTTCTTAGCAGTATCACTTTCAAATTCAGTTTTTATTTCATTATATAAACTATCTTCTCTCATCCATTTTCTTAAAGGAACTGGGAAACCTAGTTTCTTTTTCTTATAAGCCTCAGTTGGGATAACATCTTTAGCAGCATTTCTAAGAGCAATCTTAGTTTGAAATTTATTAATCTTATTACTTGTTGATAACTTTGATGCAACATCAAAAACAGTATCATCAAGATATGGTGTTCTTGCTTCTATTCCAAACATCATCGTATTACGATCAACTGCATGTAAAAAGTCATTAACAAGCCAAAAATAATAATCAATAACTTGTCTTTGAACCATTGAAGAGTTATCTTTATATTCTTCATAAAAAGGAGCAACTATATCCATTGGTTTTATTTGATGTTTATTTTTAACAAGTTTTATGGCCTCTTCATCTCTAAATACTCTACCCAAGCCAATATGATAATCTTTTAAATTCATTCCTCTTCGATATAAAAAATTAAGTCCTCTTACATCTGGTAAAGCACTAGCTATTTTAGAAGCCATATTTCTAAATATATAAGGAAAGCGCATATACCATTTTTGACTTATTTCTTCTTGATAAGAATTATAACCACCAAATAGTTCATCGGCTCCTTCGCCTGAAAAAACAACTTTAACATCTTTTGAAGCCAGTTTAGAGGCAAAATAAAGAGCTATTCCTGATGGATCAGCTAAAGGTTCATCCATGTAGTATAAAATATCTGGTAAGGCTTTTAAATACTCTTTTTCATTAATTTTAACTGATTTATTTTCAATACCAAGTTTATTTGCTAAATCTTTAGCATAAGATATTTCATCATATTTAGGATCATCATAACCTACTGTATAAGTTTTATTTATATTAGCAAGTGATACTATATATGATGAATCTATCCCACTTGATAAAAACGATCCTATTTCAACATCAGCTATTTGATGATATTTAATTGACTGTTTCATAGCATCTTTTATCTTTTCAGTTACCACATCGAGTTCTTCTTCTGTTTCTTTAAAAATAAGTTTTTTAAAACATTCTTCTTTAGTTATTCCTTCTTTATGAATAACGATATAGCCGGGTTTTACTTTAAATACTCCTTTAAAAAATGTTTCAACAGTTGGTGATGAGTTAAAACATAAATAAGATGCCAATATATTTTCATTAAATTTTTTATGAAATAATGGATGATCTAAAAAAGCTTTAATTTCTGATGCAAACATAAAAGTATGATTATTTTGATAATAATAAAGCGGTTTTATTCCCCAAGAATCTCTTGCTAAAAATAATTCTTTTTTTTCTGTATCCCATATTGCTATAGCAAACATTCCTCTTAAACGTTTAACAACATCTTTACCCCATTTTTCATAACCATGTAAAATAACTTCAGTATCAGTTTTAGTAGTAAATTTATATTCACTTAATTCCTTTTTTAATTCTTTAAAATTATATACCTCACCATTATAAACAATAACTTTAGTTTTATCTTTATTATAAATAGGTTGTGAGCCTGTTTTTAAATCAAGAACAGCAAGTCTTCGATGTCCTAAGGCACAATTATCATCAAGATAAAAACCTTCTCCATCAGGCCCTCTATGAGCTATTTTATCAGTCATACTTTTTATTATTTGTTTACTTGGTTTATCATCACTAACATATCCGGCAATTCCACACATTTTTATTCACCACCATCTACTTTTATTTTATCACAATCTATCTTTACTTTCTTTATTTTCTTTTACACCCATGATTCTTTTAAACATCTTTTCTAAATCAGTTGTAGTAAACTTAATAATTGTTGGTCTTCCATGAGGACAATTATAAGGATTATCACAATTAACAAGCTCTTCTAAAATATATGACATTTCTTCTAAAGAAATATGCATATTAGCTTTAATACTCATTTTACAAGCTAAAGTAATCGCTATTTTTTCTTCAAACTTTAACCTGTCAAAATCTTTATCTAAAACAATAATTAAATCAATTATCTTTCTAATACTTTCTTCTTCATATCCTTCTTTAAGCCAAGTTGGATGAGCTTTAATAATAATTGTATTAATACCAAAATCTTCATAATCAATATTTAAAGATGCTAAAACATCCTTTTTTTCCATTAAAGATATATATTCTGATGAAGTAAATTCAAGTGTAATTGGTAATAATAAATTTACTTTACCAATATCTTTTTCTTTTAATACTTTCATATATCTTTCATAATTTATTCTTTCATAAGCAGCATGCTGATCAATTAAATAAATACCATCTTCATTTTCAGCTATAATATATGTTCCATGAGCAAGACCAATGGGATATAATTTTAATTTTTTAATATCTTCATTAATAATTATTTTCTCTTCTTTAAAGTCCATAAAGGTTTGTTTAACATCTTCTTTTACAGGTAAATCTATTTTAATAGATTCTTCTTTTTCTTCTTCTGTTTCTCCTAAAGGTTTAACAATTAGTAGATTTTTATATAAAGTATTTTTAATAGTATCAGTAATAAGAAGACATAATTCTTTTATCTTTGAGATTTTAACATCCATTTTAGTTGGATGAATATTAACATCTACTATCGTTGGATCTGTTAAAATATTTAAAATGACAATTGGATACTTCCCATCAGGTTTATATGTATAATATGCTTCATTAATAGCTGATGTTATCTCATAATTTTTAACTACTCTACCATTAATTAAAGTAATCATAAAATTCTTACTAGTTTTTAATATTTGAGGTTTACATGCATAACCATATATTTCAAAATCATCAGTATTATTATGAAATTCCATCATATTTGAAGAAACACTTATTCCAAATATCTCATGAATAGTTTTATCTAAATTACCAGATCCACTAGTTTGAATTATTTTTTTTCCATCATTAGTTAGTAAAAAAGAAATACTTGGCTCTGATAATGCTGTTTTTTGAATTAAATCAGTTATATTAGATAGTTCAGTTCTTTCACTTTTTAAATATTTTAATCTTGCTGGTGTATTATAAAATATATTTGATACTTCAATTATGGTTCCTTTTTTCTCTGGTGCTAAAGATTCACTTAATATCTTACCACCTTTAATATGAATAAAACTTGCTTCTTTACCATCAAATGTAGACATTTTAATTTCTGATACTGATGCAATAGATGCTAGTGCCTCACCTCTAAAACCTAAAGTATTAATGAAGTATAAATCATCTTCTTTATATATTTTTGATGTAGCATGTCTAAAGAAGGCTGTTTTAGCATCCTTTTTATCCATACCAATTCCATTATCTATTACTTCAATACTATTTAAACCATAACCTTTTAAATTTACTTTAATTTCTGATGATGCGGCATCAATAGAATTTTCAACAAGTTCTTTTACTATTGAAGATAATTTTTCAACAACTTCTCCTGCTGCTATTTTATTAGCAAGATGTTCATCCATTATTTTTATTCTACTCATATAATACTCTTTCTTATTTCGATATTATTATCAAAATAAACTTTACTATTATCTTTAAAATAGATAAATCCTAAATTATTAAGTACTAAATCACTTTTACTTGTTATATTTACCTCTTTTAAAGGCTTATCAAGGCTTTTCTTAGTCTTTACTTCTATATTATTAGGAATATATAAAGTTATCTTAGAATCCTTTAAAAATGATATTACAAAGTCTTTAATGATAAGATCATAACCACTTTTTATATTAATAGTTCTTGGTTTTATATATCCATTTTGTTTTATATTATCATATAAATACTTATCACTAAATCCTGGAGCATCAATAATATTGTGCCCTATATAAATAAAATCTTGAGTCGTATTTTTATAATTAGAAACAGTAATATTAGTTTTAAATAAATAATTAATAAAAGATGATTTACCACTATTAGTAGGACCCGTTACTAATACTTTTCTATCTTTGATAAGATTTAGAATTTCTTTTTTACCAAAACCATTTTTAACTGAAAAATATAAGATATCTTTTATATTATAAACGTTTATAATACTATTTTTTAATTTTTGAGTATTAATATTTTTAGGTATATTATCCATCTTAGTTATAATAAATAATTTATTATTAGTAATTTTTTTATATTAAGAAATATTTTTATTAATTTTAGCTATAAATAAAGATTATGCAATTTATAAAAAACTTTTTGTTAGAGTAAAATTACAAATATAATCTATTGGTTATTCCTTAAAATTAATGTATATATGTGTAGAGTTATTGCG
>CAYFSK010000024.1:0-5126 GCA_964345805.1 uncultured Mycoplasma sp. | reverse complement strand
TATTATTAGTAATTTTTTTATATAAAGAAATATTTTTATTATTTATACTTAAAAAATCACATAAAAATAAAGTAAATATTTTCTTTTTATTTATTTTGTTTAGTAAATCATCATTATTTATTAACTTACTTTCTATTTCATGATTATTATAATTTTTAATATTAAAACATCTCTTACAATAATCATGTTTTGGATTTTCTACTTTTGCTCCACAACCCTTACATTTAGTCATAATATTTACCTTTTTCTAAAATACCGTTTTTCTTAAATTTCTTTAAAATCATTTTTTCCCAAATACGATTAAATTTAGTCCATATTGGTTCATTTGGACCAATATAATTTACAAAGATACTTGTGCATCCTATTTTATTTGCTCCCCATATATCAGTCATTAACTGATCACCAATACAAGCTATATCATGAGGTTTAAATTTATATATTCTCATTATTTTAAGATATTTTTTCTTAAATGGTTTTCTTGATGAGTAAGATGTATCAACATTAAGTATTTCTTTAAAAGGGGTTAATCTTCTTTTACCAGAATTAGAAAATATTATAACTTTAAAATCTTTTTCAAGCATATAAAATAACTCTTTAACTTCTGTTGAAGGAACAGTATCTTTATAAGTACATAAAGTGTTATCTAAATCAAAAAGCAAACACTTAATTTTAAGATCTTTTAACTTATTATAATTAATTGTAAAAATACTTTGCTGATACATATCTGGTATAAATTTTTCCATTATTACTCCTTAAACTCCTTTTAATTGTATCATTATTACAAAAAAAATAACATAGTTTTTTATGTTATCTTATTTTCTTGTTCTTACTTTACTATCTAAATACATACCTTCAAGTTTTTTTCACATGCTTCTACTTCTTCTTGATAAGGCTTTAAATCTTTAAGAGGATAATGATCTTTTAACTGTTCATATTCTTCTTCTAATAATAATTTATATGGGTTATTTACAAAAGCAAGAATACTGAGTATAAATTGAAGAGCATATGCTCCAGACAAAAAAAGGCTTTCTTCAATACGGTATCTTTCAACAAACGCTTCAGTATTACCAGTATAATGAAAAACTGTTGCAGTTATATATCCTTCTTTTTTAAGTTCTTCCTCTGATAAAGATTTTTATGTATTTCTTTATCTAATTTCTTAAAAAACTTAGTTTTATTATCAAGAAGTGGTGAAATTGATTTACCTAAATTTAAATAGTGGATAACATCAGCTATTTCTTTACTGCAATTTACTATAGTAATCCAATCTTCTTTTTTTGTTTCTTCTGGAAGATAAGTTAAATTTGTTGTATACACTTTATCAAAGATTTTTTTATCATGAGCTTCCTTAATAGATGCAATACCATCATTAAAAAGACAGAAAGTTGAAGCAATAAAAATCTTTTTAGCTCCTCTTCCTTTTAACTCTAAAGCTACTTCTATTGAAGAACCACCAGATGCTATCATATCATCAACTACTATAACATTTTTATTTTTAACATTTGCCCCCATGTAAGCATGTTCAATAATAGGATTTTTACCATTTACTATTTTAGATAAATCTCTTCTTTTATAAAAAACTCCTACATCTGCCTGAAGCATTTCTGCAAAATACCTTGCTCTTTCCATTGCTCCAAAATCAGGGCTTATTATAATTGTATTTTCAAATTTAATATTATTTTCTTTAACAATTGCTTCTAAAATATTATTATTTGCATAAAAATTTTCAAAAGCAACAAGAGGAATAGCATTAATAATATTAGGATCATGAACATCAAAGGTAATAATTTCTGATACTCCCATATTAACAAGCTCTTGAAGTGCATAAGCACAGTCAAGTGATTCTCTTGATTTTTTTCTATGTTGTCTTGATTGATATAAAAATGGCATTATAACAGTTATTTTTTTAGCATGTCCACATATTGCTAAAATAACTCTTTTAATATCTTGAAAATGATCATCAGGAGAATAATTGTTTTTAAAACCGAACATATTATAGGTAATATTATAATTATTAACATCAGTTAAAATATAAATGTCTTTATCTCTTACTGATTTTAAAATTTCCGCTTTTGCCTCGCCATTAGCAAATCTTACTATCCTTGATGGTATTATAAAATCTTCATCTGTTTTACGAAGATGATTTAATTCTTTTTCTACTTCAAGTCCAACTTCCTTAATGCTATCCATTACTATCAAGCCTAAATTTTTTTCCACACTCTCCTCCATAAAAAAACACTAAATAAAAATTTAGTGTATGAAAGCATTGTTATTACAAAAACAAAAGCTAAAACAATTTATTTTTTTCATAACAACACCTCTTTACGATTATATTTTAACATATATAAAAATATTTACAATTATAAAACATCATTATTGAATAAGATTTCTATTTATGTTAAATTATTAATGAAAGGAAAATTAAAATGAGTAAGAAGACAACAAAAATTATTGTATGGATTATGCTTTTTTTAATGATAGCATCAGTTGCAGCATCAATAATTGTTCCAATATTAGAAAGTACTAAATAATATTAAAAATAAAGTTTAATAAATTATTAAATTTATCCATAAATATAAAAACAACTAATAATGAAGCGACCAAAAATGGTCCAAAAGGAACTTCATTATTTTTTTTGTACATTAAAAAGGCAACACTATAAGGAAGAGCTAAAAAAGTTGATAAAATTAAACTACAAAGTCCTAATCTAAAACCTAATATTAAACCAATAACAAAAGAAAGTTTAATATCGCCTCCCCCAAGACTTTCTCTTTTAAAAACTTTATCACCAACAAGTTTTATTAATATCATTGTAAAAAATAAACCTATTCCGGATAAAATATGAATTAAAACATATTTATAATCAAAATAAATTAAATCTAGAATAATAATAAGTATGCTAGATACAACTAAAGGAGAATCTAATATAATATACTCGCTAAAATCAGTTATGAATATTATTAAAAGAAGTGATGATACAATAATAAAAACATACATATTATATGAAAAACCATAATAAAAATAACTAAAAGCAAATAAAAAACCTGTAACAAGTTCAGTAATAATATTTAAAGGATTTATTTCCTTTTTACATTTACTACATTTGCCTTTTAAAAAAAGATAGGAAAAAATAGGAATAAGTTCATACCAAGAAAGAATCTTTTTACAATTATCGCAATGACTTCTTGATAAAATGAATTTTTCTTCTTTAAGTAATCTTGTTGCAAAAACAAGATAAAAAGAACCAAAACAGCTCCCAATTAAAAATAAAAAAATTATATAAAATAAATCCATTTATATCACCATATCTAAAAAAATTATAACATAAAAAATAAGAAGTTTAAATAAAACTTCTTATTACATAATTTGACTATAAAGATTAAACATCGGTACTATTACAGCAATGATAATAGCGGCTACTATAACTGCTAAAACTATTATCATAATTGGTTCAATAAAGCTTTTTAAAGATGTTACAATAGCTTTATGTTGTACTTGATAATAATCACTTACTTTTTGCATCATTTCAGCAAGTTGACCAGTTGATTCACCAGTTACTATCATGTAGTAAGCAACATCAGGTATCGCCCAGTGATTGGCAAATGCTTCGGATATCTTTTCACCTTTTACAATATTATTAATCGTTTTAAACATAATTGCTTTATATATCTCATTTGTAGTTATTTTACTTAAAATATCCATACTTTCTGTAATATAAACATTATTTCTTAATAAAGAAGAAAATGTTTTAGCAAATATAGTTATTTCTTTATATATTATTACATCTTTAACAACAGGTATTTTCATCATAAATATTTGACATGAAATTCTAAATGCTTTTATCTTTTTATATGCTATAAAAAAGAAAATAACAAAAGCTATAAATAAAAGTATTAAAAGAAAGATATTATTTCTTAAAAAGCCACTTAAATTAACAACAAACTTTGTTAAACCCTTTATTTTAACCCCCGATGATTCATAAACTTTAGTAAACTGTGGTACAACATATATAATGATAAATGTTACAACTGTAATAGAAAATACAGTTATTATCGCTGGATATGTAAGAGCACTTTTCATTTCTTTTCTAGTATTATTAACTTCAGTATAATATGTTGCCATATCTTCCAGCGTCTCTTGAAGTGTACCTGATGCTTCTGCTGCTTTTATCATATTTATTAAAAGTGCTGGAAAATAATTACCCTGTTTTCTAAGTGCATTAGAAAAAGATTCTCCTAAAGTAAGCTCGTAACTTATTGATCTTTGCACTTTTTGAAGTCCTCTTTTACCTTTCATTTGGTTTCCTAAAATCTTAACACCTTCATTTAAGGTAATACCTGCTTTAAGATAGGTTGAAAGTTGAGTAAGCCAGAATACTAAATCTTTTAAGGAAATTTGAGCTCCTAAAAAACCAGAATCTCGATATAAGAAATTAAGAAAATCAGTAGTTTTAATATCATATACTTCATAACCTTCATTAACTAAGAATGAATGAATATCTAGTTTTGAAAAACCAGCCATAGTATCGCTTACAAACTTTCCTTCTTTAGTTTTAATTAAGTACTGATATACATTTGCTTCTTTACTTCTTGTTGCCCCTGACATTTGTAAATCTCTATTTAAATTTTCTCTTAAAGTATTATATTTTTTTAAAGTTGCTTTCGAATATATATATTTTTTAGGTTTAGCAGTTTTTTCTCTTTTAGTCTTATTATATAAATCAATTTCTTCTTGATGATCTATTCCCCCAGATATTTTTTGATAAGAAGAAGATAAATACCAACTTAATTTATGAAATATTAATACCCATAAATCAATAAGAATAAATTTAACACCTATTAATGCAAGCCAAAAAGTAAGTGGTATTAGCATCACAAAATCAATAAAAATATTATTTTTTTCCATAACAGCTGCACCTGCAGCTGATGGTAAACTTACTTTTTCTTGATTCAACTAGGGCAACTCCTTACTATAATATAGTATATCATAAGTGTTTTTCTCTTTCTAGTGTAAAATACCAATTAAAAAGTGTATCCCAGATACACTTTTTTTGGCCCCTAATTTATGGAGATATTTAAATAACAGATAAGCGAGGTAAAGATGGAGATAAGTAATTTAGAGGTTCT
>CAYFSK010000023.1:0-13058 GCA_964345805.1 uncultured Mycoplasma sp. | reverse complement strand
GACATGACGAACAACTATCGGATGAGCCATAATATGAAGTGTGTGCTGTTTTATAAGTTCCCGAACCACAACTTGATGTTGCCGTTCCATTCGCTGAGGTTTTATATTTTCCAGCTGATACACTTATATAACATGATGTTTGAGCAGTTGCTCCAGTTCCCGATGTATAGCCGGATGGACAAGAAACACAAGAACTTGTATTACCATAATTAACTTCATGAGCTGAACTATAATAACCTGCTGAACAGTTAATAGAACTTCCCGTTGAATAAGGAACATATTTTCCTGCGCTAACTTCCATAATACAATCAGTTGAAGATTTAGCACCAATTCCCATAGTTATAACGGTTTTGCCATAACCAGATGGGCATGATTTTCCTGAAGTATTTCCAGTTCCCGAACAATATTTTCCATTACCACAAGCACTACAAACATTACTACTACCATAATTAACATCTATAGCTGATGATGAATAAGTTCCTTCTGGACATGACGATGTATAATCAACGGTTGGATAAGATAGGAAGCTTCCGGCTGGAACCGTAGTATAACAATCTGTAATATATATAGATGCAGCTGGAGATTTAGTATATATTGTTGGACAAGCATCACATGAAGTTGAATGTGTATTTGTTTGATATGTTCCCGATGTACATTTTAAACATGATGTTGAACCTTTGTTTGGTTGATAATATCCAGCTGAACATCCAGTACACTTTGTTGCTCCTCCTGAAGATGAATAACTTCCTGCTGGACAGTCATAACATGAACCTTGACCAGTATATGGTTGATATGTTCCTGCAGAACATGTTTCACAATAACTTCTAGAACCATAAAATACTCTATGAGCTTCTTTATATTGTCCGGCTGGACATTCTGATGTTTCTGACACACTTATTGCTGGTAAATATCTTCCAGCTGGTACATCAATAAAACAAGAATTTATTGTTGTTGCTCCCTCATTAGATGTATATCCAGGTGGACATTTGGTACATGATGTTGCATGGCCATCTTCATAATATGTCCCCACCGGACATTTTGTTGCTTCAGCTTCAACTCTTGTTGGACCAGTTATATTTACAAGCACATTATTTTCTTTTGATTTAACACCATTTACATATAATCTAGCATCAGTATAACCTGGCTGAGCATAAGCTTTAAAAAGGATGCTTGTTTCCAAAGATATAAAACTTATATTTAGAATACCTACAGACATAGTATATGCTACAATACCATGTCCATTTGGCTTTACAGTTACATTATAAGCACTAATTGATTTACTATTGGTATTACCAGCTTTATCTTTCATCCATACATAATATGTACCTGTATTATTAATATCATATTCTCCTCTATTAAGAGGTGGTGCTGTAATCCAAGCACTTGGAGCTGATGAACTTGTTGATACATTTCTACCACTAAGTCCAGAATGACTATCATATGATGTATAGCCTATTACGTTATAATCATTTGCGAATACTGATACATTTGGTGGAGTTTTGTCTACATAAACATCAACTGAATTTCCTGAACAATCAGTTTGATTTCCTGCCTTATCGATTAATATATAACTTGGAAAAATTGTTGTTTTGGTTGTTGTTGTATACGTTTTTGAATCACCGTTATATCCATCTATACACCCACTTACTGGATCATTACAAACTAAATCTATCTTTCTATCCTTTTTAGTCCAAGTAGTTGACTGACCATTATAAACACACTCTGGTCCGTCTTTATCAACTAAAACTTTAATTTTTTCACCGGCACAATTTTTGGTATTACCTACCTTATCTCTTACTGTATATGCAGAAAGAGTATAATATTCCATTGATTTTGTTATCTTCTTTGTTCCTACTACTTCTCCGGTTGAACATCCACTTTCTTCATCCTTACATCCATAAGTAATTGTTACATCTTCTTTAGTCCAATTATCTGGCGCTCCTGTTACATAACAAGTTGGAGCTGTTTTATCTACATAAACATCTGCTACTCTTGCTGGGCAAGAAGCTGTATTTCCAGCATTATCTGAAATATTATATGCTGATATATTTGCTGTTGTTGTCGTTGTTGTAAATGATGTGGTTCCTCCAGATGCTCCTGTCTTACATCCACTTCCATTATCCTTACATCCATATTTTATATTGATATTAGCTTTTGTCCATGCCGAATTATCACCAGATGAAATGCATGTTGGTGATTCTTTATCTATATTTACCTCAGTTATTGCTGAGTATGTTTTTCCATCTATATAATCAATTGTTACTTGATATGTATTTTTAATAAAACTTCCAGTTGCAATACTAACATTATATGTCTTTCCTTCTAAAGATTGATCTGGTGCTATTGGATTGGTCCAATATGCTTTTATTATCTTAGAAGGATCCATTGTTGTTGATGAAATACAAAGTGATTTATCTATATTTGTCCAGACCCTTGGATTTCCATTACATCTTCCTCCTGACATATATTTAATTTGAAAATCTAAATTAGGAATCTTATTTAATTCCGAACAATCCCCTTTACTATTTTTATCAAACACTGCTTTATCATTATTTATATTTACTACATAACATCCTATATCTGTTTTATCTAATGGAGAAAAAATTGTTTTACTATTCTTATCTGCTTCAATTAAGCCTTTTTCAATAAGCATTTTAACAGTTAGAACAGTTGCATCAGTATCTGATGCATAATTTAAAGCTGCAAGTTCTATTTTCTTGATTACATTTTCATATTGTCTTTTTTTAACTGCTAAACTTATAGATTTAAATCCGATTACGGCAATTAAAAGTACAATTGCAAGTATAGCAACTGTTGCAAGTAACTCTATTAGTGTAAATCCTTTTTTATGCATACTATAATACCACCTATTATAATAATATCATAATTATGACATTAAAAAAAGTTATATTTAATAACTTTTATTTAAATAGATTATCTGTACTAAGATCATTTTTAGTAATTGTTTTTAATATATCCTTACGTTTATTACTCTTAGTATTTGAAGCATGTTTTATAACTGTTTTTTCAAATAGATTTCTAATAAATCTTGCATTACCAAAATTTTTAGTATCTTTATATTCATTAATAATTTCTTTTATTTTATCATAAACATCTTCTTTTATAATAAAACCACTTTTTGTTGCCATTAATTTAAATATTTTAACTAGTTCATCTGGAGTATAATCATTAAAAATTAAAGTATAACCAATTCTTGATGCTATTCCAGAGTTTGAATCAATAAAATCTTGCATTTCTTTGGTATAACCTGCAAAGATAACAACTAAATTATCACGATGATTTTCCATTGCCGCAATTAAAGTTGCAATAGCCTCTGCATTATATGAACTGTTATTATCTTTACTAGCAAGAGCATATGCCTCATCTATAAACAAAACTCCTCCTAAAGCTTTTTCTATAACAGCATTAGTTTTCGGAGCTGTCTGACCAACATACTCTGCTACTAAATCTTTAGATGTTACTTCAATTAACTTATTTTCTTTTATATATTTTAAATTATATAGTATTTGGGCTATTATTCTTGCTACAGTTGTTTTACCAGTACCAGGATTACCTAAAAAAAGCATATGAAGGTTAATATCATTAATCTTTAATTCTCCTTTAGTTTTATTTTTTAAAGTAATTAAATCTACTAAATCATAAAGAGTCTTTTTAATATTATCAAGACCTACTAATTCATTTAGTTCTTTAAATATTTCTTCCATTGATTTATTTACTTCTAAAGACGGAAGCTTTTTATTAAATGATATATAACTTATTAATTTATTTTCATATAATAAAGGATCTAAGTTAGTCTTAGGAAAAGTTTGTGTAATATAATCAAGTAATTTTATTTTATTATCATCAGATAAATTACATTTTAAAAGAATGTTATTATATATATCTTGAATATCTGGTTTAATTTCCTTTATTTCAAAATTAAAAGAAAAATCTTTTAAATTACTATGACTAAAAAATATTTTTAAATCACTATCACTTCCACATATAATAATTATCTTTCCTTCTTTGATATTATTTTTAAGCAAATGAAAATAATTATCAATATAACTTTGTTCATATTTTTCTAAAACATTAATATTAGTAAAAGTTATTATGTTGTATTTATCAAATATATTTTTTACATCTTCTATTTTAGGTATATCATAAAAAGATATAACTATATCATTATTTTTAACATAATCAAAATAAATAGCAGCACTAGATATTAATAAATGTAAATTATTAATACTTTCATTATTATTTGTTATAAATGACATATTAAAATTAATATAATTTTCTTCAATTTTTTCATTATATTTTCGCATATACTGAGTAATATTTTTAAGTAAATCTTTATCTTCATCATTTAAATATAACTTATTTATTTTATCAAATATCTCTTTTAAGAAAACATCCTTATCTTTTTTTATATCTTCTTTTTTTTCTTTTACATCTAATTTTAAAGATTCTACTTTAAAAAAATCATCATATATATTATTAAAATAACTTTTACTATTCATTTTTTCTCCATATCAAAAAAGGATTTATTATCCTTCTTTTACTTGAATTTCTAACATTTTATCTTTAAGTTCTTTTTCAATATTTTCAAGTTCTTTTTCAGCTTCAGCTCTTTTTATTCTACCTTCTTTATGGATATTTATTACTTCATCTAAAGTTTCAATTAAATCATTATTAGTCTTTTTAATAGTTTCAAGATCAATTATAGCTCTTTCACTTTCTTTTGCTATTTCAATAGAACCTTGTTTTAATGTCTCACTATTTTTCTTAAGCATTTCATTTGTAAGTTTACTTACTTCTTTTTGGTTTTCTAGAGCAATTTTAGCATTATTAATTCCCAGTGCAAGAACAATTTGATTTTTCCATAAAGGTATTGTATTAGTAATAGATGATTGAATCTTTTCAATTAACTCTGCATCATTACTTTGTAACAATCTAATTTGTGGTGCCATTTGAATAGAAATAATTCTCGTTGTTTTTAAATCATAAATTTTCTTTTCAAAACGATTAATAATATTTTCTAAATCATTTACTTTTTGAACATCAAGTTGTTCACCTGATTTCTTAGCAATTTCTTTTAATCTAGGCATTTCTTCATTTCTTAACTCTTCTAGTTTCCTTTCTCCAGCAATAATATATAAAGAAATTTCTTTAAAATAATCAAGATTTTTTTCATACATACGATCAAAAATATTAATATCTTTTAATAAAGTAATTTTATTTTTCTCAAGTCCATCAGTTATAATATCAATGTTCTTATCTATTTTATTATAACCAGCAATAATTCTAGTTATTTCTTTTTTGATACTATAAAATAATTTGGAGATTCCTTTTTTATTAACACTTATGCTTTTATCAAATGTTCTTATTTGTGCTACTAAATCACTTAATAATTCTCCAACATCACCAACATTTTTAGTTCTTACTCCTTCTAAAACAGAATCAGAAAATTCTGATATTTTAGTTTGAGCTGAAGCACCAAACTGTAATATTTGGGCAGTATCAGTTACATCAAGCTTCTTATTAAATTCATCAATTGCTTCTTTCTCTTCTTTAGAAAGTTCATCATAATTAAGTGACTTTTCTATTTTCTCCTCTGTTACTTTTTGCATACTACTAAGTATACTATCAGCTTCTTTTTCATCTAGTTGCTTTTCAACTTTTAATTCCATATTTTTTCCTCCTAACCAGAATTTTTTAAATATTCTATTAATTTATTATAATTTTCCATCTTTAGACTTGTTACAGTACTTGATATTGTCTGTGGAACATTTACATCTATAGTTGATACATCATATTTCCCACCTGTAATACCTGTTCTAAAACCATATTTTTCCCAAGCAATTTGAATTATTCTTTCATCTTCTAAAGCTTTAAGTAATTTATTACCATTTTCTGTAAAAGTAGCAAGACAATGTGAATTCCAAATAGTTGGTGATGGATACAATAATCTAATATTATCTTTTATTTGATTATAACCTTTGGGATTAGAATTTGCAAAATCAATAAGACTTTTTTCATAATCAACAATCATAGGCTGTCCTCCCATACCGGTTTTTAAGTATCTTTCAAAAAGATCAGCGGGAGTATTATTCATATAACCAGATTTAATATAAAATTTCTTTAGTTTATCCAAATTAGCATTTATATTTTCATCAGTTATTTCACTTCCAGTTAGTATTGAAAGAAGTAAACCATAATAAGTTGCTCCAGGTGATGATGATACTGGATCAGTTGATGCTATATTAATATTCCCATATAACTCAGGAAGACCTATTTTACTCCATTTTTTACCTTCTAAAATATAATCCATTAATTTAACCATATTAGTTATATAATAAACTTCATCTTTTTTAGTTACAATTCCATCTTTTTCTAAAGCATCAACTACTTTATCCCAAGAGTATATTACAATTGGTGTATTTAAAGTTAAAGATCCTCCAAGAACTGTATATCTTTCACTTTCTCCTTTATCTTTATCAGGTCTTAATTTATAGTAGTCATAAAATCTTTGGTCTGATGTAAATAAAGCATCATATTTGCTTACACCAGGTGATGAAATATTATATATACTTCCGTCTAACATCTTTTCTGCAATACTTTGATCGCCAAGACCAACATATTCTCTTATTAAAGGAGCAAAAATTGTTCTTCCATTAGACCATGTATCAAAAATAACATTTAATTTATATTTCTTTTTTAATATTTTAACTACTTCTTCATCTTTTAAGAAGTCCTCTTTACCACCACCAGTTGCAACATATATAGTTTCTATATTATTAAATAAGGGTTTATCTTTATTAAAAAACACTTTATAACCAATAATTCCTAGTATTAAGACAATAAATATTACTATACCAATTATTTTGTTTTTATTCATTCTTATTCTCCTTATCTTTTTTTAATAAATAATCTTCTGTTATTCCATCACTTGCAAGCATTGTATTAAAAACTTTCATTTCAGCATCTGCATCTATTATATCAGATTGATATAAACTTGATAGTATTTTTTTATATGCTATATCTGCCTCAACAATCATTTTTTTAGCTTTTTCCATAAATTTTTGACTATCTTCGGATGTTAATTTCTGATTTTCTATTTCATCATATCTATCTATTATCTTTACTGTTACTGGTAAATAGTAATCAAAAAAATTATCTATTTTTCTTTTTTTCGAAGGAGTAGTTTTAACTTTGTTAATTATTTTATTTGTTGTTTCATAAATACTTAATAAAGCTTTTTTTATTTTCTCATCTTCAATATGTTTTGATACTGATAATACTCTTTTATTATCACTTATTGCATCTTCAATAATTTGATAAAAAGGTCTATTTGCTTTTCTTTCTGGTTTTTTATTACTAGATAAAATTAACTCTCCAGCTACAAAAGCAGCTGAACCAATTAATAACGAGGGAATTAATTCAACAGATAAAGCTAAATATGGTACAGCAAAGAAAGTTGCTCCCATTAATGCTGATAATACACCTTTATTTTTCAACTTTTATCAATTCCCTTCTAACTATATTCTCTTACAGTTTTAAATGCCTCAATTAAAGAAGATTTCCCATCAAAAACTTTTCCATTGGTAAGATTTGCTATATCATTTAATTCATATTCATAAGCATTACCAAAACTAATTGAATAAATAGGTATGTTTTTATTTGTTAATCTATATGCTTTTTGCAGGTCATAGTAAGAACCAATATTAGCTCTTCCATCAGTCATTAAAATAATAACAGGACTATAAACATTTAAGTTTTCATCCTTTAAAAGTTCAAGAGCTTTTATTGCAGCAGGATATAAAGCTGTTGCTCCATCCGCATAACTATTACTTATCTTTTCTCTTAAATCTTCAGTATCATCACCATGATAACCAATCCACACATCATTAACATCAGATGAAAAAGTAATTACATCAATAATATCTTTTTTATTAAATTGAATTAAGTTTCTAGAAGCTTCAGATGATAAAATATATTCCATAGCATCTTTTAATTCTTCTTCACCACCATTATACATACTACCAGAAAAATCAAGAGCAAAAACAACATGAACTGGTTTTCTAAGTTCAGTTTGATATAAAATAAGTGCTTTTGTAATTACATCTTTACTTGGATAATTAATACCATTTATATATTTAGTAGTATCAATTCCCCAATTTGGATTAAATACTTTTTTATCAACATTTTCATTGATACCACCAAACCAAGTTCTTCTTCCTGCTTTAGTTAGCATTTTTTGGCCAATATCTCCAAGTAAAAATTCTTGAATTGATAAAAATATTTCTTTTTTCTTATCATTCTTATGATCTATATAAGCAAAAGGACTATCTGATAAAGAAACCCCATCAATAGGATATATAGCGTATAAAGTTTCTTTTTTCTTATCAGTTAATTTCTTGTTAATATTTATAATTGATGATTCATATGATATTACTGCATCATAATTACCTTGAATAAACATCTTTTCAAGATAATCTTCATCACCTGATACTCTTTCTTGACCTTTAAAAAAATTAACTATTTTTTCTTTTAAATTATCATCATCAAGCATATTTGCAGTTAAAACTTCAGGATTACCAGCAAGTGTAGATAAGATTCCTAAATAAGCAGATGCCCCACTGTTAGTTTTAGTAGGATTAGACATATTAAATTTTAACTGTCCATTATTAATTGAATTTAAGATATCTTTCATATATATATCTTTATTAACAAAACCTAACTTTTCAGCTTTTGATTTTTTCATAGCAAAAATGATTGGATTAATACTTGTTGATTTACTATCAGTAATATTTACTATATTTTTATCAACTTGATAAAGCCAAATAGAGTTTGATATCCACACTGCATCATAATTTTTACCGGAATTTAAAATATCAATAATTTCAAGTGTACTTGCTGAGTCTATATTAATCTTAAACTTTTTTTCTTTAGCATATTTATATAAGTCTTCTTTAAAAATTTCATTTTCAGAACTTATTAAAATATTAAAACGATTTGAACTTATATTATGACCATTAATATTAATATTAAAATTGCTACTACTTATAATACTTGCAAAAAAATTATATAAAATAAATATAAAAACAGTTATAACTATAAACTGACCTAAACTAAAAGCCTTATTATTTTTTTTATTTTTCATCTTTACCTCATATCATTTTAATTATATAAAACTTTTTTATTTCTTTCAATCTTATTATAGACAAAGCAATAAATTTGTGTTATCTTATTGATGTTATTTAGCCCGTTGGTGAAGGGGTTTAACACACTGCTTTCTCAAGGCAGCACTCAGGGGTTCGAACCCCCTACGGGTTACCAAAAAGATTAATCTGATTTAAATCAGATTTTTTCTTGCATAAAAAAATGTGATAAAATCACATTTTAACTAGCATAATTATCAAAGTAACCTTGTACTAAAACAACAGGTGTTCCTTTATCGCCAGAACCTGATACTAAATCACAAAGTGATCCTAAAAGGTCAGTATATCTTCTTGGGGTTGTACCTTGAGATTCGATAGTTCCTTTTAAATTTTTATCTTTTTCTCTAATTGCTTCTTTCATTGCCTTATTTAATTCATCGCCTTTTAAATTGCTAAATTTATTATCTGATAAATATTTTAATTTAAGTTCATTAGGTGATCCTTCAAGACCAGAAGTATAAGCTGGAGATACAACTGGATCAGCAAGTTCCCATATATGACCTACTGGATCTTTAAATGCTCCATCACCATATATCATTACTTCCATATCTTTACCAGTTTTATCTTTTAGCATAGCTTTAATTTTATAAACAAGATCTTCTCCACCCTCAGGAAATAATTTTACTAGCTCTTCAGTTGCTCTATTTGAACCAAGCAAACCATATTTAGTATTATATCCACTTCCATCAAGTGAAGATGTTAATAACTCATCAAGGCCTATTATTTTACTACTTGAATTATTTTTTAAAACTTCTTTTGTTTCCTTCCTAGTATGTACATCACATACAAGAACATCTTTTGTATATTTTAATATTGATAACGGGTCATTAGATAAAATAATTTCTGCTTGACAGCCTTCTTTAACCATTAAATCTTTATAAAAATTAACCATATTAACACCAGTAAAAAGATGTTTAAAATCACCAAAGTGTTCTTGATATTCTTCTTCAGTAATAATATGATGATAAGGATTTATATTAAGCTTTTTTAATTTTTCTTTATCCATAATATCATTGCCAAATTCATCAGATGGATAACTTAATTGTAAAGTTATTTTTTTAGTACTTCTTGCTATTGCAGATAATAATACAGCAAAACGATTTCTACTTAAAATTGGAAATATAACGCCAATATGATCAGATGAAAATTTATTTTTTATTTCTTTTGCTATTTGATCAACACTTGCATAATTGTTTGTTGCTATTCCAACTACTGCTTCTGTAATGGCAACAACATCTTTATCATGAAATGAAAATTTATCTGTTTTAGATGCAAGTAAAAGACTATCTACTACTATTTCAGCTAAATCATCACCTTTTTTTATAATTGGTGTTCTTATTCCCCTTGCTATTGTACCAACATTTCTCATATGTAATCCTCCATAGATATTATAGAATAATAAAAAAGCTTAAGCAAATATTTTTACTTAAACTTTACAAACTATTATTTTATAAATTCATTAACTTTTTTAAAAAAGGCTTTATATGTATCGGGATAAGTTAGATTATCTGGAAGATGATCAGATAATAAAATCTTTGTCATTTCTGATTCTTTTGGAAGGTAAGAAAACTTTTTTATTTCACAGTAACAAAGTAAAGCAAAAGAAGTAATTTTATAAACACATACGGGAGTAAATTCTATTAAAGTAGCACCTGTTTCTTCATACATTTCTCTTTTTAAAGCATCTTGCCAACTTTCATTTTCTTCAATATGACCACCTGGTATTTCCCATCCATCTCTTTTTTTATTATAGCTAAAAACATATTTATCTTTGTATTTACAGACACATACTACTCTTGTATATTCTTCTTCCTTACAATAACCTAACTTAAAAAACTTTAACTCATTCATTTTAATCAATATCCTTTCTAGCAAGTATTTGAGCTGGAGTTTGTCTTACTACTCTAAATACTGGAAGAAGTCCTACTATTAAGTTAAATGAATAAATAAGAATAATACTTACTAAAGCTGTTAATGGATTAACTAAAAAGTTCATTTTAAAATAATTAAGCACCTGCAGAGTTTTAATTGAATATAATACAAAAGCCCAACCTGGAAGACAAGCTACGGTTGTAAGAGCAAATATTTCTCCATAAAACATCTTATAAATATCTATTTTTTTAACTCCTATTGCTCTATAAATACCTATTTCTTTTATTTTTGATAAGAATGATGCTCTTATCATTAGATATATTTCTATAAAGGAAATAGTAAGAATAATTAAGGCAGCAATAATGCCAGCATTAACAATTTTGGCTCTTGATGCTTTATATTTTTCTAAACTTACCTCATAATTTGATTTAATTTCAAAATTATTTTCATTAAATTCACCTATAACTGTTTTTTCATCTTTTGGCATAACGGTAATATTTTGATTTTTTTCAAGTAATTTTAGCTTTACTGTATCATTTGTTACATATACTTTATCTTCTTTGCCTTCATAGTAACCAACTACTTTAAGTTTTTTATCCCCAACTTGAACATTCATTTCTTTATTAAGTGGATATTCGTACATATTATTAATATTTACTAAAGCCTCATAACTTTTCTCTGGAAGTCTTCCTCTTTTTAAATTAAGAGAACTTACCAGTTTATAATCAATAATTTTTTCTTCATTATATTCTTCTTCAAAAAGATCACTAAAATATTGTTCATATGAACCATATAAAACATTAATAAAAACACTTTTATTAGTATAGATACAAGGACTATTTTTATCAACAATACCAACTAAAGTAAAATCTGGCATATTTTTAATATGAAACTTCTTACCAACAATTTCTTCCGGAGTACTAACACCTAATTGTTTTGCTCCATACTCTTCGATTAAAGTATCTAAAACCTTTTTATCAGCAATGAATTCATATTCATTTTTTGGAAGCATTCCATAAATTAAATCTTCTTCTTTTAATATATTACTGTCAACAAGATTTCCTTTTAAAGTACCAGTTGCATGAGTTGTTTGATAATAATAATCAAAATTTATTCCCATACCAACTTTTGCATCTCCTGGAAGAAGATAATCTACACTAGAAAATTTTTCCATTTCTAAATACTTTTTAGGATTTATTTTTGGCATAGTAACATCATAATAATTTTTATGTTTAGTAACAAAATATTCATCTTTAATATTATTAAGACCAAAGATATTACATACTGAATATGTTATAAATGCTCCTGATGCTAAAAAACCAAGTAATAATGCTTTTTTAATAAACGAATAATCTAAAACTTTTTTAAAACCATTTATTATTAAAGCAAAGATATTAAGAATAGATGAATATTTAGGTTTAAAATTATTATCAATTATATCTTCAAAATCAAATTCATACTTTTCATAAATACTTTTATCTATTTCTTTATAATTATCATTAATAAACTTGATATTAGAGTCATTATCAACAACTTCAATCTTATCGTTTTTACTACCTTTAATATAAATATTATTGTTTTTAACAACAATTGTTAATTTAATATCATTTTGTTTATCATTATAAATGGTAATATTATTATCTTTATTTTCAAATTCAGTTTTAAATTTAAAATCTTTTAAATAAAATTCATTTTCAATACGATAATCCATAGTATTATTATGTTTATTTTCATAATCTTTAATAATTTTTCCATCTTCAATTTCTAAGATACGATCAGCATAAAATTCCGCTATTTTTCTTTCATGAGTTACCAAAATAACTAATCTTTTTTTAGATATTGATTTAATAATATTCATTATTTCAATTGTATTACCACTATCAAGATTACCTGTTGGTTCATCAGCAATAATAATATTAGGATTTTTTACTATTGCTCTTGCAATACCTACTCTTTGTCTTTGAC
>CAYFSK010000022.1:0-13405 GCA_964345805.1 uncultured Mycoplasma sp. | reverse complement strand
AATATTCAACATGATTTTCAGGAAATAATTCTTTTAATTCAGCATAAAGTTGTCCGGCAAGAGTTTTATTATGGGCAAGAACTAAAGTTGGTTTTTGAACTTCATTTATTACATTAGCAATTGTAAAGGTTTTACCAGTTCCTGTTGCACCTAAAAGAACTTGATGCTTTTCTTTATTATTAATTCCACTTACTAGGGCTTTAATTGCATCAGGTTGATCTCCACTAGGTTTATATTTTGATATTAATTTAAATTTGCTCATAGATGTATTATAACAAAAAAATCTACTTACGTAGACTTTTTAAATATTTATTCTTTAAAAGCATTTATTGCATCTTCAACAAAATCATATGTTGCAGGATTTGTTTCATTAATTTTATTTTCGCCTTTAAAATTTGCACTATTATTTAATTCAAATATTTTGGCAATATCCTCAAGTATAGTAGGATCATAAGTGTAACTATTAGTTGCACAAATTCCACCAATACCATAATGTTCATCATCTGTTTTAACAACAAATGGCATTAATGTTTTACCGTCATGCATATAGTTAAACACATAGAATGTATAATTATCAGCAACTAAAGTATCTACAGAAGTTTTATAAAAGTCACTAAAAGGACCAATTAATTTCCAATCATTATCATCATAAAAGTTAATAACAAACATTTTATGTTCTGATTTATATACTAATTTATTATCTTTAAGCTCGGCGCTATACCCTTCAGGAATCTTAAAATCAAAACCCATATATTGAACAGCATCTTTTTGTTCTGATTCTTTTTGTTCTGATTCTTTTTCTTCATTATCAGGTTTTTCTGGAGCCACAGGAGTTGGTGCAGGTTTTTTAAGAAATTTAGTATAAACAAAATAACCTCCAACACCTAAAGCAGCTAGAACAATAACTACTATTAAAATAACACCTAACGAACTTTTTTTCTTAGGTTTTATATCTCCAAATCCATCTTGTGCACCCATTTGAACACTTTGGTTAACTGGTGCTGGTGCAACAGTAATTGCATCACCCAAAGGCATTTGCGCAGCAACAGTCATTCCATTTGCATCTTCAACTGGCATTACATTTGGCATTGCTGGAGTAGATGCATCTGTATTTGGTACCACATTTGGATTAACAACCGTAGGCTCTACTGGCACTTGATTTACTGGTGCAACGGGAACCTCCGGTGCACTTTGCATAACAGGAACCTCAACACTTACATTAGTATTTTCTGGCACAGGATTTACTACTGGCCCTGGAGTTGCTACCGGTTCAGGATTTACTACTTGTCCACTAGCACCAGCTAAACCAACACTTGCTACTTCTGGTTGTTGTGATGCAAAATTTGCTTCGCTTGGCATACTTGCTCCCGTTTGAACTTGATTATCAATTTGTTCATTTACATTATTAGTTTCATTATTCATATTACTTCCTCCACTTGAATATTTAGTAGAATAATAGAAGCTGATAAATGTTAAAATATCACACTTATCTTTCTAATTATTCTCATTAGATTACTATAACCCTCTATTCTATATAGATAATACCATATTTTTTAAAAATATGCATTATTTTTTTAATTTTTGCATTATTTTTTGTCTAGTAATTTAAATTGTTCAAAAGCCCCGTCTCTTTTCCCATCAAAATAACAAGCTATAACAATTGAAACAGAACCAATACAAAGCGCTATATTAAAAAGCAAATTATATTCACTACTACTTGTGTCAATCATATTTTTTAAGGATACAACATATGCAACAATTACTAATAAAATGTTTACAATACTAACTATCACAGCAATCCTAAACATTTTATTAACTTTCTTTCCATACTTTGTTTTTAAAAATCTTTTTTTATCTTCCTTATTACCAAATTCGTACATAATAATCTCCTTTTATTTCTTCTTTTTAAAGAAATATTTTACAATATAAACCAAAAATATCATCATAATAATTACAAAAACCCACTTTAGTAAAATATTAAACGTACTTTCTGTATAATTATTAATAATATTAAATATATTTTCTGGAAAATATTTATTAATAAAAACTGATAATTCATTTGTTCCAATATTATTTTTTATAAATGTTAGTATTCTTAGGAATATCTCTATTATCGCAATTAAATATACAAAAGAAGAAAAGGTTCTAAAAAACCAAACTACTGCAATAATAATTAATATTAAAATAATTAAATCGACATACACTTTTATCACCACTTTACTTTAATAAGTATACCATATTAGTTATATTTTATGTAGTTATTTTAAATCTATTAATAATTTTACATCAATTTCTTGTTTTATTAGTTTTAATAAATCTTCTACATCATTTTTTAGCTTATTATTATATTTATCTTCCTTAGAAATATCATCAATTAATTGCTCACATAAATAATAATAACTTTTTTCTTTATTTTTATTATATTTAATTATATAAAATTTAATTAGTTCTAAATAAGCCTCCATTATATGATTATTCTTAGCAATATTTAAATATTCTATTGCTTTATTCTCATCTTTTTTAACTACTTCATTTCCATATAAGTAGTATTTTGTTGCAAGATTATAAAAAGCATAAAAATTAACTACACTATAGTTATTATCAATTGCTTTTTTATAATATATAAAGGCTTTATCAATATCATTTTGATCATAATAATAACTAGCAACTTTATTACATGCCCAACTTTCTCCTAAATCAGCACTTTTCAAATAATATTTAATTGCTTTTTCAAAGCTATCTTTCTCATATAAATAACCCATATTGTTATAAGAAAAAGAATAATTTCCATTAATACCTTTATTATAATAATATACTGCTTTTTTCATATCTTTTTTTAATGGATAAATTCCTTCTTTATACATATTTCCAAGCATATTACATGAAGCAATATTTTTTAAACTATAAGCTTTTTTTAAATAATTATATCCTCTTTTTAATTCATTATTTGTTTTATTCCCAAGTAATCCTTTAATAAGCATTACACCGATCATATAACAAGCACCACCATGATTTTGCTCTGCGGCAATAGATAAAAAATCATAGGCTAAAGTATATCTTGGTATTCCTGCAACATAACCATAATACTCATTACTTCCCAGTTCAAAACTTGCATAAGCATTGCCTTCTTTAGAAAGTTTTTTTAAAGAAGGATAATAGTTTATCCCTTCTTTTAGTTTTAAAGATAAATATTTTTTTAAAGAACTAGAACTAATTGATGAATCATTTAAAACATTTTCTAAAACTTCTTTTTTAAGATTTTCTTCATAAATAGGTTGTTTCTTTATTAATATTATATAATTTAAAAAATATATAATAGCATCATAATATTTATTATTATCAAGATCTTTTTTTATCTTTTCTATTTCTTCTTGTTTTACTTGTTCATCATTTTTAGCAAGATTAAACATTTTATTACATATATGAATTATTTCTTTATTTTTATTAATATAATTTATGTCAATATTACTTACTAACTGTCCATTAATTATACTTAATAGTAAGGATAAAGTATTAACAAACTCATTTTTATCTTTATTATACTTTTTCATTCTATTTAAAAATGCTTGAATATATTTATCACCAATTCTCCTGTAACCAACCAAGTAGTTATTAACAGTAGTATCAGCGATATAATCGATATTAAAAATTATAGAAAATAAATCAGTTTGAATAGCATTTGATTTATTTTTTGATAAATCTTTTATTATTCTAAAAAAATTACCCAAACTTAAATGTTCATCACTACTATTAAGTTTTATATATTTTTTCATATACATCACCACCTATATTTTATCATTGTATTGTGGACTTTACAATTCCACACAATTTTATGTGGAATTACATGTTTTTTTTACAATAAATCTTTTGATATGATGAAATTACCTTAAAGGAGGATTTTATGAAATTATTATGGAAAAATTATAAGCAAACAATACTTCTTTTATTATCTCTTGTTATAGGAGCAATTATTGGTATTGTTTCTAAAGAAAAGGCCGTTTTATTAAGCCCATTTGGTGATTTATTTATGAACATGATGTTTGTAATTATTATACCTTTAATATTCTTAACTATTACAACATCGATTGCTAAAATAAAAAAACCAAAAAGACTTAGTAAAGTAATTATTACAACATTTGTTGTTTTTTTAGTAACATCACTTGTCGCTTGTCTAGTAGGTTTAATATCAACATACTCAGTAAGATTAGTAAATACAAAAGATTCTACTAAAATTATGGAAAACTTAAAAACAGATATTTCCAATGAAAAAGAAAACATGAATATATTAAAAAGAACAGTTGAAGCAATTAGTGTAAATGATTTTCCAAGCTTGCTGTCAAAAAACAGTATTATTGCTCTTGTTTTAATATCGATATTAACTGGGCTTGCTATCAATAAAGTTGGTAAAGAGGCTGATAGCTTACTTAAAGTTTTAGAATCTGCTAATAAAGTCGTCTTAAAACTAGTTGATATTATATTTTATTATGCACCAATTGGTCTTGGTTGTTATTTTGCTGCTTTAGTTGGTAATTTTGGTTCCCAGATAGTAACTGGTTATTTAAAAACTTTTATTTATTATACAGTTATAGCAATTCTATTTTATTTTATTGTTTACTCGCTATACGCATATATTGCTGCAGGTAAGGATGGTGTTAAATCTTTTTGGAAAAATATTATGCCTGCAACAGTTACTTCAGTTTCAACTTGTTCATCTGCTGCATCTATTCCTGCTAACTTAAAAACCACCAAAGGAATTGGTGTTCCCAGCGATATTGCTGAAACTGTTATACCACTTGGTACCAACTTTCATAAAGACGGAACTGTTATAGGTAGTGTTTTTAAAGTAATGTTTCTAGTATATTTATTTAATGTTGATGTATTATCCTTTTCATCAATATTTAAAATTATTGGCGTTTCTTTAGTTGCTAATCTTCTTGTTACAGCTGTTCCCGTTGGTGGCGGAACAATATCAGAAATGGTTATTTTAACAATGATGGGTTTTCCTGTTACTGCCTTACCAATATTAACTATTATCGCAACTATCATTGATCCTCCAGCTACTCTTCTTAATGTTGTAGGGGACTCAGCAGCATCAATGCTTGTAACTAGAGTTGTTGATGGAAAAGATTGGCTAAAACAAAATAATGTTTATACCACTTCATAACTTATTAATTTGATTTGATTAGATATATAATTAGGATTTAAATCTATTTCTTTGCTTAAATCAGTTGATAGATATTTTTTATTATCATCGGCAAAAATTGTTACAACTGTGTTTTTATCGTTGTTTAAAATAGCGCTTCCTAAAAAATTTGCTCCTGATGAAATTCCTACTCCAAGACCAAGTTTTTTCGAAAGAAGTCTTGACATATTAACGGCATCATCATCATTAATTGTTATTATTTTATCTAATTTTTTCTTATCAACTAAATCTGGAACAAAATCATCACCAATACCTTCAATTTTATGTCCACTTATTTTTTTACCTTGCGATAATAATGGCATCTTATCTGGCTCAATAGCAGTTATTAATAAACCCTGATATCTTTCTTTTAATTTTAAGCCTATTCCCATTAAAGTTCCTCCTGTACCAACACCAGATACAAAACCATCAATAGGACTTTTAATTTGCTTTAAAATCTCTTCTCCTGTTGTTTCATAGTGAGATAAAAAATTATCTTCATTAGAAAATTGATTAGCAAGAAAACCTTCAACTTTTTTTGCTAACTTTTTTGATTCTTCTATAGCTTTTAAAAATCCCCCTTCAGATATAGGAACAATATAAACTTTTGCTCCATATGACTTGATTATATTTATTCTCTCTTTACTTACATTATCTGGCATAAATATATATACTGGGTGATTATATAAAGCTCCTAAGGCTGCTATTGAAATACCTGTATTTCCACTGGTTACCTCAATAATAGGTTGGCCTTTTTTTAAAATTCCTTTTTTATGAGCATTATTAATTATATAATACGCTACTCTATCTTTAATACTTCCTGTTAAGTTATAATATTCTAATTTGGCATATATACTTTTTATTTTATTTTTATATTCATAATTAATTTTAATCATTGGTGTATTGCCAATTACTTTATTTAACATATTCTTTCTTCCTTTCATAATAAAACTATGTAAACACTTTCATGCCTACATAGTCTCTTAACTAAAAAATATATTAATAAATTATTGTAGGCACGAGCAATAATACTCTTCTCTACAATAGATCCGAGCATTTATCTTACATAGCAACAACAATTTACTAAATAAATATTCATACTTTTCCCTCCAAGATATTATACCATATTTTTAAATTATCTTAAAATAACTTAATATTAACAAAAGTATTACACCAGGAACTCCAAAAACACCAACAACTAAACTTGTTATAACATTTTGAGGAATTGTTACATATTCTCCTAAAAAGGTATTAACTACAAATAAAATTACAAAGCCAACTACTATATTTACTATAATTTTTATTAATAATTTTGCAGATGCTCCTAAAAATTTAGCTAGAAAAATAACAATAATTGCTGCTAGTATTATAACTATATACTCTTCCATAAAATCTCCTTATAATATTTATATTTTACTATATTTATTTATTTTCTTCTACTTTTTTACCTTGATATGTATTTCTTTTAAGCATTTCTTTATCAATATCATTAAGTAAAACAAACTTTTTTAATAACCATTTAGGTGTAATTAGTTCATCTTTAATAGGATCACCTGTTATTCTTTCAATAACTATATCTTTATCTAAATATTCAAGTTGATTAATAACAATATCAATATATTCATCTTTATCTAATATATGAAATCCTTCTTTTTCATATATTTTACTTAAAATTGTATCTTTTAAAACATGAAGCATATGTATTTTTATACCATCTATCTTTAAATAATTTAAAAGTTTAACAGTATTTATCATATCGTTTTTATTTTCATAAGGAAGACCATTAATAATATGCGTAACAATAAAAATATTGTTTTCTTTAAGTCTTTTTACAGCATTAATAAAATTATTTACATCATGACCTCTATTAATAAGTTTTAATGTCTTATCATTACTTGACTGTAATCCAAGTTCAATAGTTAAAAAAGTTTTCTTATTTAAATCTTTAAAATATTTGTAATATTCAGCAGTAATTGAATCACTTCTTGTTGCAATAGAAATACCAACAACATCTTTATATTCTAAGAAAGGCTCTACTAACTTTTTAAACTTCTTTATACACATGTTAGTATTAGTCCCTGCTTGAAAATAAACTATTTTCTTACTATTAGGCCATTTTTTATTTAATATTTCAGCAGCTTCTTCATACTGCTTAAGTAATGATAACTTCTTATTAGTTATAACTGATCTACTACTATTTTTACAATATATACATCCCCCACTTTTTATATTAGGACAACTGCTTCCTATATCAAGAGGAACTTTAAAAACTTTAGAAGCAAACTTTTTTCTAAGAAAATAATTAAAAGTATGATATCTTTTGTTATCTAATGAATTTTTAAATGGATTTTCTTTTTTCATATAAAACAATTTTAACATAAAAACCTTGAAAAGTAGCGTATTTTAGTGTATAATATATATACGTTGTTGGAACAAACTAGCTTCTTTTAAACAAAACTTATATTTCCAGCACTAAATATTAACGCCGAGGTAGTTTTAACGTTAGAATATACACCTTGTTTGTGTAAGATGGCTTGTTCAATTCAGCCCCTCGGCACCAATTAAATAATACTAACTAATCATGGTTAGTTTTTTATTTTAAAAAACAAAATATATAAAATTTTTTAATAATTCTATATTATTTTTATTTAAACAAATATTTTTTATGTTATAAAATTAAATTTTTGATATAATGATAACTAGTCGGAGGATATTATGTTAGTCTATGGTAAAAATGTCTTACATGAACTTGATAAAACAAAAATTAAAAAAGCATTTATTTCTAATAAAGATTATATTCCTTATTTAAAAGATAATAATATCAAATATGAGATTGTTGATAATTTTATTTTAAATAAAAAAGTAAATGGTAACCATCAAGGCATTGTAATTGATGTTTTTGATTATGAATATTATTCTATGGATGATGTTGAAGGAAACCTTGTTGTTATTCTTGATCATTTAAATGATCCTCATAATTTTGGAGCTATAATAAGAACTTGTGAATGTGTTGGTGTTAAATCAATAATAATTCCTAAAGATAGAAGTGTTCTTGTAAATGATACAGTATATAAAACAAGTGCTGGAGCAATTAATAATGTTAAAATAATTATGGTAACTAACTTAGTTAATGCCATTGATAAATTAAAAAATGATGGTTACTATATATATTGTGCTGATATGGATGGAGAGGATTATAAAAAACAAAATTATAAAGGTAAAAATGCTTTGATTGTTGGTAGTGAAGGATTCGGAGTAACTCCGATAGTAAAGAAAAATTCTGATATTACTATATCACTTCCTATGAAAGGTAAAATAAATAGTTTAAATGCATCAGTATCTGCTGCAGTACTATTATATGAAATGGGTTTTGATAATGAGTAAATATGATAATATAGATGAAAATGAACTAGCTTCTTTACTTTGTGAAAATGATGAAAATGTAAAAAATGTTGTTTTTGAAAAATACAGTTATATTATTGATATCTTAATCAAAAAATATAGTCATTTAATAAGTGCATTACAAATTGATGAAGATGAAATAAGATGTGAAGCATCATATGGATTTTCTGATGGTATTAATTCTTATAAAGATAATAAAAACACTTTACTTAGAACATTTTTAACAATATGTATTGAAAGAAGAATAAGAAAGTATTTAAATAAATTTACTACTCAAAAATATAAACTATTAAATGAAACTCTTTCTTTAAATAATATAGCAACAGAAAGTGGCGTTGAACTTATTAATTTAATAAGTGCCGATAATAAATTTGATCCTCTGGATAATTTAACTTCTCTTGAAACAATGAAGGAAATAATTATGCTTGCTAAAGATAACTTATCTTCATTTGAATATCAAGTTTTTAGTCTAATGATTAATGGCTCATCTTATATAGAAATTGCTAAGAGTCTTAATAAAACACCAAAACAAATTGATAATACTATCCAAAGAATAAAAACTAAAATGCGTAAATTACTTGCAAAAAATCCCAATATTTGATATTCTATTAATGCATTTATGGCGGGATTGGTGAAGTGGTTAACACGGTAGATTGTGGCTCTATTATGCAAGGGTTCAACTCCCTTATCTCGCCCCATTTAAAAATAATCGAACCTTTATTAAGATGGTTCGATTTTTATTTTAATTATGATATGCTATAAAAGAAAAAGTAAACCAAGCATCAAATAAAAAGACGCTATTTAGCGCCTTTTTTTATTCTTTTTAATACCCTATCATGATAGTTTTTAAAACTTTCACCTGGTTTTAAAAAACTTAAAGATCTATCTTCTGCAGGAATATTTCTTGCTCTTAAAAGACTATTTAAAACAAACAAGCCTTTATCTTTGTCTTTTTTATATAGTTCTAATAGTTCAATAGCATATAAAAATGATGTAACATATTTTATATTTTCTGAAGTATTTTCAAAGAAAGGTTTATCCGGATGTTTTTCATACCAATCATCAGTTGTTAGTATACCTTTATCAGCAAGTTTATTTACTCTATGTAAATCATCAATAAGAGCTTTTGCCTCAGCATATCTTGAATTAATACTTGAGTATTGATTTATTATAAAACCATTATTATTTAATTCTTTAGCAAAAAAGGTTTCTGATAACATTTCAAAGAAAAGGGCATCAGTTTCATCAAATCTTAAGTTAGTATTTAAAAATCTATTTGAACATACTCTTGATGCTATTGCATGAGCAAATTCATGAACAGCAACTGCAAGCATATAACGATTATTTCTATCCTGCTTAATTAATATATAATTCTTCTTAAGAATAGGAATATAGTATGTCATTCCACCATAATCATCCATCTTTTCAAACTTTACAACATCTTTTCTACTATCAAAAACAGTTAAAAATTGTCTATATAAATTTTTATCAGGAATCTGTTTATAAAAAAGATGAACTAATTCCATAATATCATCATATGATAGTTTTATTTCCTTTGGTTTTTGTATTTTAACCTTATTACTAGCACTCTTTTTTATTTGTACAAATTTATCTATAGCCGGATATAAATCAATATACTCAGATATATATAATGCAAGATGCTCAAGATAATCTTCATTATGAAATTTCATCCCTATTTCTCTTTGAATAATTGAATTTGCAATTTTAAAAGCAAGTGCAAATCTTTTTTGCATGTAATTATTTAAGTCATCTGTTTCTAATTGACGAAGTTTTTCTATATCATTTTCAACATCCTCAATACCCCATGAATAATCGCTCATATATGACTCTACTCTTTTTTATTTATATTTGCTATACCTTTAAAAGCTTCTAGAACTTCAATTGGCATTGCAAAAAAGATTGTGTTTGATTGATCTGATGAAACATCATTTATTGTTTCAAGGGTTCTTAAATGAAGAGCACCTGGTGATTGACTAAGTGTATTTGCTGCTGCTGCTAGATTTTCTGCCGCTGCTCTTTCTCCTTCTGATTTAGTAATAGCAGCTATTTTTTCTCTTTCAGCTTCAGCTGCTCTTGCAATTACCCTTTTCATTTCATCAGTAAGTGATATATCTTTTAATTCAACATTTTCAACTTTTATTCCCCAAGGGTCTGTTTCGATATCAATTATTTCTTTAATCTTAGTAGATACTGTTTCTCTTTCACTTAATAACTCATCAAGAGTAACACTTCCAACAATATTACGCATTGTTGTTTGAGCAAGTTGAGCAGTTGCATAATAAAAGTTTTCAACTTCTAAAATAGCAAGTGATGCATCAAATATTTTATAATAAATAACTGCATTTATTTTTACTGATACATTATCTTTAGTAATTGCCTCTTGTTCGGGAACATCATCTACCTTAGTTCTAATATCTACTTTTTTAAATGATTGGAAAATAGGTAAAACTAGCCTCCACCCTGGTTCCATTATTTTAGTAAACTTACCCAAAGTAAATTTTACTCCTCTTTCATATTGGTTTATTTGTTTTAAAGAAACTAAAACAACAACCAAAGCAATCATAAATATTGCTGCTAAAAATTCCATAATTAATCTCCTTTCTTTTTAATATGTATTTTTATTTTAAACCTTGTTGCTTCATCCATATTTTCATTATTATTTTATGTGGCAATAACTTAGTAAGTCCAACTTGAATTCTGGCAATAAAACCAAACTTACTAACATCCTTCTTCTTTTTTAAATCTCTCCATGCTCTTTTAACAATATCTTTTGCATCATACATAACAATATAATTTTTTATTACTTCCTTTTTATCAACTGCCCTTTTAAAAAAGTTAGTTTTAGTCCAAAATGGACATACAGTTAAAACATTAATACCTTCTTTTTTAAGTTCCATATTAAGAGCCCTTGAAAAGCTTAAAACATATGATTTTGTAGCTGCATAGATATTTATGTAAGGAACAGGTTGAAAAGCTGCAACAGATGCTATATTAATGATTTGTGATCCTTTTTTCATATATGGAAGAGTTATTAAACACATGTTTGTTAATCCCATACAATTTAATTCTATCATCCCAATATTATCTTTTCTAGATATATTTATTGTTTTATCAAATTTACCATATCCACTTGCATTAATAAGTAGTTTAACATTAACCTTTTCATTTTCAAGTGTTTTTTCAAGTTCTATAAAAGATTTTTCTAAAGAAAGATCATATGATAGTATTTTGGTGTTTATATCAATACTACTTGCAACTTCTTTAAGATTATCTTTACTTCTTGCTATTAACCATATTTCATCTACCTTTAGATTATCTTTAATTGTTAAAGCAAACTCTTTACCTATTCCCGAAGAAGCTCCTGTAACTATAGCAATATTTTTCATATTATTTTTTCTCCTTAATTTGCTTATCTAATAAGTTAACTAAATCATTATAACTTACAGTATATGTTTTTTCATCATTATTATATCTATAACTTACCATTTTTTCATCTACTTCTTTTTGACCTATAATAATATTATATGGAATCTTTTTCATAATAGATTCTCTTAATTTATATCCCATTTTTTCATTTCGATCATCAAGATTTACTCGATAGCCAAGATTTTTTAACCTTATATATATATCTTTAGCATATGATAAATGATATTCATTATTAACAGGAATTACATTAATTTGTACTGGAGCAAGCCATAATGGAAATAATCCCGCATAATGTTCTATTAAAATACCTAGGAATCTTTCAATTGAACCAAATATTACACGATGAAGCATAATTGGTCTTTTTTTACTACCATCAGCATCAATATAATTTAAATCAAATTTCTCAGGTAAATTCATATCAAGTTGAATAGTTCCACATTGCCATACTCTTCCTAAAGAATCTTTAATATGAAAATCTAATTTTGGGCCATAAAAAGCTCCATCACCTGGATTAATTTTGCAATCACGACCTGCTTTATGACAAGCCTTTTCTAAAGCTTTTTCTGATTTATCCCAAACATCAATACTACCGATGTATTTTTCAGGTCTTGTTGATAATTCAATTTGATATGAAAGATTAAATACTGAATAAATTCTATCAATAAAATTAATCAAATTAATAACTTCTTCTTCTACTTGATCTTCTCTCATAAAAATATGAGCATCATCTTGAGTAAACGCTCTAACTCTAAACAAACCATTTAAAGCTCCACTTGCTTCATGTCTATGTACTAATCCAAGTTCACCAGTTCTTATAGGTAAATCTTTATATGAATGTAAAGAATTTTTATAAACAAGCATTCCTCCAGGACAATTCATCGGCTTAATAGCAAATGTTTTTTCATCTATTTCACTAATATACATATTTTCTCTGTAATTAGACCAATGACCAGATAACTCCCAAAGATCTTTATTTAACATAATTGGTGTTTTGATAAATTCATATCCTTCTTTAGTATGTTCTTCATACCAGAAATTTTCAAGTTCATTTCTGATAATCATTCCTTTATTTAAGAAAATTGGAAATCCAGGACCATAATCACTCATCATAAAAAGTTCAAGCTCTCTACCAAGCTTTTTATGATCTCTTTTCTTTGCTTCTTCTAGGAAAATTAGATATTCATTTAATTCTTCTTCAGTATCAAAACATATACCATATATCCTTTGAAGCATTTTATTATTAGCATCACCTTTCCAGTAAGCTCCACTAACCTTTAATAACTTAAAATATTTTAATTCTTTAACAGTATCAACATGTGGTCCACGACAAAGATCTGTAAAATCACCTTGAGAATAGCAAGAAATTACTGTTCC
>CAYFSK010000021.1:5679-14525 GCA_964345805.1 uncultured Mycoplasma sp. | reverse complement strand
CAAAACATCAGGAAATGAAATAAATGTAATATATACAAAAGATACATTTGCATATACAGTTGAATATTACTTTGATGGTGTTAAAGATGATAAGTTAACTGAAAACTTAACTGGAACATATGGAGATGTAATTAAAACATATCCAGATAAAGTACTAGAAGGATTTATTCTTGATATAGCTGAAGGATGTCCACTTAAAATAAGTAATAATCCTAAAGAAAATGTTATTAAGGTATATTATGTAACTTATGGACAAGGAACTGTTGAAGGTCCTGAACCTCCACATACTGGAGTAGAGATTAATACTAGTTCATTTGAAAGTGTTATATATCTTTATAAAAAAGAAGAAGAAGAATAAAAAACTAAAACGCATATTTAAATATATGTGTTTTTTTATGTTATTAAGTTAATTATAATGGTATAATAAAACTACTAGGAGTTTATATGAAAATTGATTTAAGTGTACTTAATTATAAAGATAAGATAGAAATAGATGAAAGTTTTTCTTATGAAGAAGAATATTTAAAGTTAAGTAATATTATAAAACTTGATGATGTTAAATTAGTAGGATATATATATCAAAATAATATAGATGAATATATATGTAAATTACATGTTAAAGGAGTAATGATTTTACCTGATAGCATTACTTTAGAACCTCTTGAAAAACCTTTTGAAATGAATCTTGATGAAGTAGTAAATGATATAGTAGAAAACAAACAAAATACACTTGATTTAAAAGAGTATTTGTGGGAAAATATAGTACTAGAGGTACCGATTAGATTTACTAAATCAGATGCTAAAAATCTAAAAGGTGATAATTGGCAAATAATAGATAAAGAATCTTACATAGATCCTCGTTTAGAAAAATTAAATGAATTATATAAAGGTGGTGAATAAACATGGCTGTTCCTTTTAGAAGAACAAGTAAAACAAAGAAAAGAATGAGAAGAACTCATTTAAAGAAAGAAGTTGGAGCTTTAACTAAATGTCCTAAGTGTGGGGCAACAATTCGTCCACATAGAGCATGCACTAAGTGTGGCTATTATGCAGGTAAGGAAGTTATCTCAACTGGAAATAAAGAAGAATAATATTTAATTATTGACAATTAATTGATAAAAAAGTAAATTTTCTATTTACTTTTTTTTGTGTCTATAGTAATATAATGGTAGACAGTGGTACGCTGTGGTAGAAAGTGGGGGATTTAAATGCTTATTGGAGAATATCATCATAGTATTGATGATAAAGGCCGAATTGTTATCCCTACAAAGTATCGTATGGAACTTGGAGAATCTTTTGTTATTACAAGAGGACTTGAAAAATGTTTATACGTATATTCCATGAATAGATGGAATAGCCTTGTAGAAAAACTCGAAGCACTTCCTTTTACAAAAAAGGATGCACGTGTATTTATTAGAACCTTCTTTTCTGGTGCGACTGTTTGTGAATTCGACAAAAGCGGTCGGATTAACATTACCTCCCCATTGGTTAATTACGCCGGTCTTAACAAAAATTGTGTTATTATCGGCGTAAATGACCGACTAGAAATATGGGATGAAAACACCTTTAATACTCTAATCGAAAAGAGTAGCAAAGAGATGGAAGATATAGCGGAGAATTTATTTGAAACCATATCATTATAGTGTACTAAAAAAAGAAGCTATAGAAAATCTTTGTATAAAGGAAGATGGGATATATGTTGATGCCTCAGTCGGATATGCTGGACACTCTAAGGAAATCTTAGAAAAGTGTAAAAAGGGTTACCTCTTTGCCTTCGATGAGGATATAAATGCAGTTAATTATTCAAAAAAAGTATTATCCTCAGTACGTGATAACTTTCAAATCTTTAAAGAAAACTTTGTCAATATGAAAAATGTTTTAAGTGACGTGGGCGTTATGAAAGTAGATGGAATATTATTTGACTTAGGATTTTCTTCACCACAAATTGATGATGAGAAACGGGGGTTCTCATTCATGGTGGATGGACCACTTGATATGAGAATGAATGAAGAAAATGGTATTTCTGCTAAAGAGGTTGTAAATAATTATTCAAAAGAAAAACTTGTGGATATATTTTATCTATATGGAGAAGAAAAGTTATCTAAAATAATTGCAAGTAAAATATGTGATGAAAGAAGAAATAAAGAAATAATAAGTACTTTAGAACTTGTTGAAGTAATTAAAAATGCTGTTGGAGCAAATTACTTTTATAAAAATCATCCTGAAAGAAAGATATTTCAAGCAATTAGAATTGAAGTTAATAAAGAACTTGAAGTACTTGAAAAGGTATTACCTGATGCAATAAAGCTACTTAATAAAAAAGGAAGATTATGTGTAATAACATTTCATTCCTTAGAAGATAAGATAGTTAAAAAGATATTTAAAAAATATAGTGAAATAAATGGTTTATATAAAGGACTTCCTGATAAAGATATTCCGATAGAATATAAACCTAAGATAAAGATAATCAATAAAAAAGTTGTGCTTGCTAGTGAAGA
Source organism: uncultured Mycoplasma sp. (assembly GCA_964345805.1). Taxonomy (GTDB): domain Bacteria; phylum Bacillota_I; class Bacilli_A; order RF39; family UBA660; genus UBA6448. The sequence continues at coordinate 12,027 of CAYFSK010000021.1, read as the reverse complement.
AGAATTAAGGAAGAACACAAGAAGTCATAGTGCGAAACTAAGAATAGTAGAAAGGATCTAAAATGACTAGAAGGAAAGGTAAAAGGCTAAAACTATTAAAAGGTGAAAAACTAATGTATTTTACTATTCTTTTTTTAATGGCTCTTATTCCAATTATGTATGTATATACATCAAATATAGTTACTAGAACAAACTATGATGTTGAATCATTAAAAAATAAAATAGAAAAACAAAAAGAAGATAATGAGAGTTTGTCTATGCAAAAAGATGAACTTGCTTCACTTGAAAACATTCAAAATGTAGCTGAAGAATATGGCCTTTCTTATGACAATACTAGTATTTTAGTTGTTAAATAATTATGAAAAGTAAAGTAACAGTTAAAGCAGGAATTATAACTTTTTTAATTGTTACTTTTTGTTTGCTTATAATTATAGGTAAACTTTTATATATAACACTATCACCTAAAGTAGATGGTAAAGATTTAAAGAAGATGGCTTCAAGTAGGAATACTAAAACAAAGAAACTTCATGCATCAAGAGGAAATATATATGATGCAAATGGAGAAGTTCTTGCTATATCAGTTAATTCATATGATTTAATAGCTTATGTTAATCCTAAAAGAACAGTTAATTCAAACAGACCAAAACATGTGGTTGATAAAGAAAAGACTGCAAAACTTCTTGCACCAATTATTGATATGAAAGAAGAGAAAATACTTGAGATATTAAATAAAAATAAAACTAATGAAAATTTATATCAAGTAGAATTTGGGAGTAAAGGAAAAGATCTTACTGAAAAGGTAAAAAAAGAAATTGATTTATTACAGTTACCAGGAATTGATTTTATTGTAGGAACTAAAAGATATTATAAAATGGGAGATTTTGCTTCATATATAATAGGATATGCTAAAAAGGGTGATGATGGTCAAATAAAAGGAGAACTTGGAATAGAAAGTTATTTTGATAATGAGCTTTCTGGAAGTGATGGATATATTAAATATGAATCTGATGCCAGAGGATATAAACTGCCATATAGTAAAGAAATAAAAAAAGAAGCTAAAAATGGTCAAAATATTTACTTAACTTTAGATAGTAATGTAGAGTTAATTACTAAAAATGCTTTAGAATCACTTGCTAAAAATTATAAGTTTGATTGGGCTATTATGACAATAGTTGATGCTAAAACTGGAGCAATTGTTGCATCAAGTACATCTCCTTCATATGATCCTAATAATTTAAACACATTAAAATATTATTTAAATCCACTTGTTTCGTATGCTTTTGAACCAGGTTCTACAATGAAAATATTTTCTTGGCAAGCAGCAATGGAAAATGGTAGTTATAACGGTAATGCTACATTCCAGTCAGGCTCTATACCTGTTGCTGATGTAGTTATTTCTGATGCTAATAAAAGGGGCTGGGGAACAATTTCTTATGATACAGGCTTTGCTTATTCCTCCAATGTAGGAGCAACAAGATTGGGGCTTGAAATTGGGGCCGAAAAATTAACTCATTATTATAATTTATTTGGTTTTGGTAAGAAAACTGGAATAGAACTTTCTGGAGAACTTGAAGGAACAGTTAATATTAAATATAAATCAGAGGTTGCAGCAGCTTCTTTTGGACAAGGAATAACAATAACACCAATTCAATTAATTCAAGCGTTAACACCAATATGTAATGATGGAGTGATGTTAAAACCATATATTGTTAAAAGAATAATGGATGAAGATGGAAATATTACTTATGAGGCTGCTAAAACAGAGGTTGGTAAAGTAATTAGTAAAGAAACATCAGATAAGATGAAAGAACTTATGCATAAAGCTAATTATGAGGGTTTATCTAAATACTGGCAACCTAAAACAGTATCAATGATGATGAAAACAGGAACAGCACAAATAGCTATGAAAGGTGGTTATTCTGAGGGCCTTTCTGATACTATATATTCACTTGCAGGTATCTTTCCTGAAGAAGATCCTAAGTATATAATTTATTCTGCTGTTCAAAGAATACAAGGTCCTCAAAAAGGCTTTGCAGATGTTGTTATTAAAGCGGTAGATGAAGTTGCATCATATGCTAATATTACTAAGACAAATAATGTTGAAAGTAAGACTAAAATAATTAAACTTAAGAATTATATTTCTAAAAAAACAGATAATGCTATAAATGATTTAAATGAAAATAATTTAAAACCTATTATTATAGGAAATGGTAAATATATAATTAATCAATATCCTTCTAAAGAAAGCTATGTAGTACCAAATAGTAAAGTTTTTCTTATAACTAATTCAAAAGAAATAGTTATACCAAATATGATAGGATGGAGTTATTCAGAAGTAAAAAGTTTTGTTTTACTTTCTGGTATTAAATATAATATAACTGGTAATGGTTATGTAAATAATCAAAGTATCCCTGAAGGAACTATCTATAGTGAAGATAATACACTTGAAATAACTTTAAGTTAAATAATTATTATGATATTATAATAATATGAAAAGAATAATTGATAGAATAAAAAATAATCAATTATATAAAAGGCTCACACTTTAATACTGCAAACGTAACAGATATGCCATGGATGTTTCAAAATGCAGGTTATAACAGCAATGTCTTTATTTTAAATTTATACTCATTTTATATTAATAATTTAAGTGTTAATTTAACAACATTTGCAAATAACATTGGAGCATCAAATATAATATTTGGTAGTGGCTGGGAAAATGCTAATATGAGTGAAATTTCATTTCATATTTTTCCAAATGCGCCAATTAATATATATTATACAGATATTAATTTTCCAACTTGGAATATAGGTAATATGAATTATTGGAATACATGGAGGGGAATAGGAAATACTACCTTTATAGCAGGCTTACCTGGATAGATTTAGTACTTGTTAGTAAAGTAAAATAATAGTATAATAAACTTATGAAGAGAAAAATAGCATTATTTAGTTGTATGTTTTTTATAATAGATCTTATTAGCAAGTTAATTGTTAATAAGTTTTTAGTGCTTGGAAAAAGCATATCTTTATTAAATGAATTTCTATATTTAACTAAAGCATATAATACTGGTATTTCTTTTGGATTTTTACAAGGACATAGAATAATTATAATTCTTATTAATATAGCGATTTTAATATTTTTATATCTTTATATGCAGAAATTTAAACCAAATAAAAGAAATATAATTGCTTTTTCACTTGTTTTTGGTGGTTTATTTGGTAATTTATTTAATCGTATTATATATGGATATGTAATTGATTTTATTGACTTTTATATAGTAAATTATAATTTTCCTATCTTTAACTTTGCCGATATATTTATCTGTATTGGTATTGCTCTTTTACTTTATGCTATTTTTAGGGGAGAAGATAATGAAGTTAAAAGTAACTGAAGATAATATTCGCCTTGATAAATATTTAAGTAATTCATCTTCTTTTTCTCGCGGGATGATAACTAAAATGATTGAAGAAGAAAAAGTAAAAGTTAATGGTGAGTTAAAAAAGGGAAGTTATAAATTAAAAATAAATGATGAAATAGAGTATGATGAAAATTATAGTACTATAAAAGAAATTGTTCCTCAAAACATACCTCTTGATATCATATATGAAGATGATGATATTATGGTAATTAATAAAGAAAGTGGAATGGTCGTTCATCCTGCAAATGGACATTATAGTGATACTTTAGTTAATGCCCTAATGCATTATACAGATGATTTGAGTAATCATAATGGAGAAGAAAGAGTTGGTATAGTTCATAGACTTGATAAAGATACATCTGGTTTAATAATAGTTGCTAAGAATAATAATGCTCATAAAAAGTTAGAGGAATCTTTTAAAGATAGAAATGTTATAAAAGAATATATTGCTCTTTTAGTGGGTGATGTTCCATATAACAATGCTGTTATTGATGCTCCTATTAAAAGAGATAATAAAAATTATGATATAATGGTAGTATCTGAAGAAGGTAAAAAAGCTATTACTAATCTTGAAGTACTTGAAAGATATAAAGACTATACTTTAGTTAAATTAATCATTAAAACAGGTAGAACTCATCAAATAAGAGTTCATATGAAATATATTGGCTATCCAGTATATAATGATCCAGTATATAGTAATGGTAAGGCTACAAAATTTGGACAGTTCTTGCATGCTAAGAAAGTAGCATTTAATCATCCTACAACTGGTAAATGGATAGAATTTACTTGTGATATGCCAAAAGAAATGCAAGATTTTATTAATAATTTAAAGGAGAAATAAAATGGAAATAAGTGTTAGAAAACAAGATCAAATACTTATGAGTTTAGTTCATTATTTTGTTACTAAGGAAAATTATTCACCTATTTTAGTTCAAGGAGTAAAAGATGAAATATGGCTTGAGAATTTAAATGGACCATATAGAGTTATTAGAATTAATAGTAATTATATTCATAATAATGAACAATTTAAGTTTGATCAATATAAAATAAAAGGGATATTAAAACAAATAAAAAAGAAAACATTTTCTTTTAAAGTTAATGCTTTAAATATTAATTTAAATGAAAATGAATATGAAAAATCATCAATAATAAAAAATGTTGATAATATAACAATTAATAATTTAGCTGATATTGAAAAGAATAAAGATTTACTAGAAATATTTCCTAATTTAAAAAGTAATTTATATAAAAATAATGGAAGTATTGATATGATATTTAATGTTACTAAAGATATTAATGAAAAAACTGAAAAAGATAATAAAAATTATGAAAAAATATTTGCTAAGAAAAATCCAATTATGACATATATTTTAATTGGAATATGTACAGTTATATTTTTAATAACTTTATTTCTTAGTAAAGGAATGTTTGATACTAATACTTTAGTTTTTCTTGGTGCTAATAATAAATATCTTTTAAAATCCGGACAACTTTGGCGTCTTATTACTAGTTCTTTTCTTCATGCTGGCCTTATTCATTTTGTTTTAAATATGTATTCGCTTTTTATTATAGGAAGAGAAATAGAAAGTCATTTTGGTAAGGGCAAGTTTTTAGCAGTTTATTTTTTTAGTGCTCTTGGCGGGGGACTACTTAGTTCTGTTGCAAGTAACATTATATCAGTTGGTGCATCAGATGCCATTTTTGGTTTAATGGGATCTCTTGTTTACTTTGGACTTTGTTATCGACTTTACTTAAAAAATGCTTTATTAAATCAAATATTACCAGTTATTGCTTTTAACCTTATTATTGGTTTTACAATACCAGGAATAGATGTTTGGGCTCATTTTGGAGGTCTAATTGGCGGCTTTTTAATGGCAATGGCTCTTGATGTTGGTTCTACTAATAAAAAGGTTGATAAAATTAATGGAATTGTTTTATCAACGTTATATATAGTAATTTTGTTTGTTGCATTATTTCTTAAATAACTTTACATGTGTTCGACATTTATAAATAATAATGCTATAATACACCTATCTTTCAAAGGGGGATTTTATGAACATTGAAAGTATAAAAATGGAAGTTTTAAATTATATTATTTTAAAGAATAATTTAAATAATAAAGCTAGTATTGATGGGTATCAAAACAATTCGTTTTGTTTGATGAAAAAAGAAAGTGGATATGAAGTATGTTTTTATCGTAATCAAAAAAAATATCAAACAAGGGATTTTAATGATTTTGATGTAGCAGCAACTTTCTTACTTGGTATTATATCAAACTGTGAGGTATCACTTTTAAATGAGTATAATAGACTTATTAATCTTGATGAACAAGAATATGTTAATGAAGTTGAAATTCCATGTATGATGTTAGCACTTGAAAAAAGAAATAAAAGAAAAAAACTAAAAGAAAAACTTACAGAAGAATTATATGGTTTAAAAAATATAATTAATAGTAAAATAGGAGTTAGATAATAACTCTTTTTTTATGTGCTGTATCATTAATAACAATATGATAAATTCTTATTAAGAAAGGAAAGAAAACGAAATATATTAAAGCACTTATAATTTTAATTTTATGTTTGGCTTTCATAGGATGTGGCAAAAAAGAATTTACTGTTAATTTTGATACAGCTGGTGGAAGTAATATTAAAAGCATTAAAATTAAAGATGGAGAAAAACTTAAATTACCTAAAGATCCTAATAGAGAAGGTTATATTTTTAAAGGTTGGAGTATTGATGGCAAAGAATTTAAAAATAGTAAAAAAATCAAAGAAAATATAACTCTTAAAGCTGTATGGGAAGAAGTAAAAAAAGAAGAAACTGATGATAAAGAAGATATTCGTAAGAAAGAACCTGTAAAACTGTCTTGTCCAAATGGTTTTAACCTAGTTAATGGTAAATGCCAAAGAAAGCTTGAGATAAATGC
>CAYFSK010000021.1:0-5579 GCA_964345805.1 uncultured Mycoplasma sp. | reverse complement strand
CAAATGGTTTTAACCTAGTTAATGGTAAATGCCAAAGAAAGCTTGAGATAAATGCCACACCTTGTTAATGGTAAATGTACCGCAGATGTTGTGTTTGAACCATTAAGAGTAGATTGTAACAGTAGGCTTACTACAATCGACACTTCATGTTATTCTATAGCAAGTGAAACTACCAAAAAGTGCTCAAAAACGATTGTAAAAGACGTAGAATATAGCTGTTCTTCTAGATATACATTATCAGGAACAAAATATTATAAATACGAGTATACAAATCCAAGATAAGATAGAATTATTTCTATCTTTTTTTAATTATACAAACCTTCATTTTTTGTTGACTTTATAGGCCTTTTTATGTATAATAAGAACGATGTTTTAACAAAAGGGAGATTAATGGATCACTATTTTACAAATAATCAAGATTTAAAAAGTGAAATTAAGAAACTTAATTATTCTTTTAGTGACTATAATTTTGAGTTTATATCTGATAATGGTGTCTTTAGTAAAGACCATATTGATTATGGTTCAATTTTTTTAGTAGAAACTTTTTTAAAAAGTGATTATCAAAAAGGTAGTGTTCTTGATATTGGTTGTGGTTATGGTTTTATTGGTTGCACTATTGGAAAAATTCTTGATACAAAAGTAACATTTACTGATATAAATAAACGAGCCTTACATTTGACTAAACTTAATATTAAAAATAATAAAATTAATGGTAATGTTATTGAAAGTAATGCTTATGAAAACATAACTGAAAAATTTGATATTATTATTACTAATCCTCCAGTTAGAGCTGGAAAGAAAACTTTACTTGATATCTTAATTGGTGCTAAAGATCATCTTGAAGATAATGGAACACTTTATTATGTTTTAAGAAAAGATCAAGGTGCTAAAAGTATTAAAAAAAATCTAGAAAATTACTATAAAGTAGATATTCTAGGAAAAAGTAAAGGATTTTACATATTTTTTTGCAAAAGTATTGACAATTAGATAGTATTTTTGCTAAAATTATAAATTGTTGACGTGTTTATATTTATATGAAAAATTAGTCTAAAAAATAATTAATGATGGGGTGAGATCGTGGCTTATAAGAAAGAAAAATTCGGAGACTATCGCGAAAGAAGAAATTTCGCAAAAGCAAAAAACAGACTAGAGCTTGCCGACTTATTAGAAGTCCAAAAAAAGAGCTATCAAAACTTTTTAGAAGTAGGAATCAAAGAAACGTTTGAGGATCTTTTTCCAGTTGAAAGTTTTACTGGAAATATTTCTTTAGAATTTGGTGATTACTCATTTGATGCTCCAAGATATTCTATTAAGGAAGCTAAAGAAAGAATGGTTAACTATGCATCACCACTTAAGGTGCAAGCAAGATTATTCATTCATGAGACAGGAGAAGTAAAGGAACAAGAAATCTTTTTAGGAGATCTTCCTTTAATGACTGATGCTGGCACATTTATTATTAATGGTGCAGAAAGGGTTATTGTATCTCAACTTGTCAGAAGTCCTTCTATATATTATAAAAGAGAAATAAATAAAAATGGACGTCGTATTATTGGGGGAGAAATTATTCCTAATAAAGGTACTTGGCTAGAATATGAAACAGATGCTAAAGATGTTTTATATGTAAGAATAGATAGAACTAGAAAAGTTACAGTAACAACTTTATTAAGAGCTTTAGGACTTTCTTCAGATGAAGAAATTATTAAGATGTTTGGAGATAATCCTTATATTAAAAATACTTTAGAAAAAGATAATACTTCGAATACTGATGAAGCCTTACTTGAAATCTATGAAAAATTAAGACCAGGAGAACCTGCTACTTTAGATAGTTCAAAGAACCAACTTATTACAAGATTCTTTGATCGTTTTAGATATGATCTTGCTAAAGTTGGAAGATATAAATTTAATAAAAAATTATTTATCTGTGAAAGATTACTTGGATGTAAGCTAGCAGAAGATATAAAGAATAAAAAAGAAGTTATTGCTAAAAAAGGTGATGTTATTACTAAACCATTACTTGCTAAATTAAGAGAACTTTATTTAGGTGGTTTTGATATGAAGGAAGCACCTATTAATGAAGAACTTGATGATTATAAGAATATTCAAGTTTTAAAGATATATGATAAACTTGATGGTAAAACTGTTTTAAATGCAATAGGAACAGATTCATCAGTACTTGAAAAAAGACTTACTATTCCAGATATCTATGCATCTTTATCTTATTATATAGGACTTCATTATAATATAGGTAATGAAGATGAAATAGATCACCTTGGTAACAGAAGAGTAAGACAAGTTGGAGAACTTATTGAAAACCAATTTAGAATTGGTATGGCTAGAATGGAAAGAGTTATTCGTGAAAGAATGACTACTCAAGAAATTGAAAATGTTACTCCGAAGACTTTAATAAATATTAGACCAGTTACTGCTGTATTAAAAGAATTCTTTTGTTCTTCACAATTATCTAAATTCATGGATCAAGTTAACCCAATTGCTGAACTTACTGATAAAAGAAGATTATCTTCTTTAGGACCTGGAGGTCTTTCTAGAGAAAGAGCTGGGATGGAAGTTCGTGACGTTAACTCATCTCATTATGGAAGAATATGTCCAGTTGAATCTCCAGAAGGACAAAATATCGGACTTATTACATCACTTGCAGGATATGCAAAAACTAATGAATATGGATTTATAATGACTCCATATCGTAAAGTTGAAAATGGTAAAGTTAGTAAAGATATTATTTATATGACTGCTGATGAAGAAATAGATTACTATATATCTCAAGCAACTATTAAACTTGATAAAGATAATAATATAGTCGATGATTATGTTATTGTTCGTCTAAACGGAGATAACGTTAGAGTTAAAAGAGAAGAAGTTGATTATATAGACGTTGCTCCAAGTCAAATTGTATCAATTACAACAAGTTGTATTCCATTTTTAGAGTTTGATGATGCTCGTCGTACTTTAATGGGAGCAAACATGCAAAGACAAGCAGTACCACTTCTTACTAGTGAAGCACCAATTGTAGGTACTGGAGTTGAAGCAAAAGCTGCATCATCATCTGGTAGCTGTGTTGTTGCTAAGATGGCTGGTGTTGTTGAATATGCTGATAGTAAAAAAATAATTGTTGATAATGGTAAAAGTAAAGAAACATACTTTTTAGCATCATTTGAAAGATCAAATGCATCAACTTGTGTAAACCATCATCCGCTTGTTAAAGCTGGAGATAAAATAAAAGCTGGTCAAGTAATAGCTGACGGTCCTTCTTGTGATAAAGGAGAACTTGCTTTAGGTAAGAATATGACAGTTGCTTTTATGACTTTTGATGGATATAACTATGAGGATGCTGTTATTTTAAATGAAAGATTAGTTAAAGATGATGTTTATACATCACTTCATATATCTCATTATGATATTGAATGTCGTGATACAAAACTTGGACCAGAAGAAATAACAAGAGATATACCAAATGTGGGAGAAGATGCTCGTAAGAACTTAGATGCTGATGGAATAGTTTTAATTGGTACTGAAGTTCATGAAGGAGATATTCTAGTTGGAAAAGTTACTCCTAAAGGAGTTCAGGAACTTACTTCTGAAGAAAAACTTTTACATGCTATTTTTGGAGAAAAAACAAGAGAAGTTAGAGATACATCACTTCGTGTTGATCATGGAGCTGATGGTATTGTTCATGATGTACAAATATATACTAAAGAAAATTCGGATGAACTTGCAGCTGGAGTTTCTAAAGTAATTAGAGTTTATATAATTCAAAAACGTAAGATCCAAGTTGGTGATAAAATGTCTGGTCGTCATGGTAATAAAGGAGTTATTTCTTTAGTATTACCTGAAGAAGATATGCCATTTATGCCAGACGGAAGATCTATTGATATAATGCTAAATCCACTTGGTGTTCCATCACGTATGAATATTGGTCAAATACTTGAATTACACTTAGGTATGGCAGGTAAAAAGCTTGGTGTTCATTATGCATCACCAGTATTTGATTCTGCTTCTTGGGATGATATAAAAGAAGAAATGAAAGAAGCTAAGATGAGCGAAGATGGTAAGATTATTTTAAGAGATGGTCGAACAGGAGAAGCTTTTGATCATCCAATATCAGTTGGTGTAATGTATATGGTTAAACTTCATCATATGGTTGATGATAAGCTTCATGCAAGAGCAACAGGACCATATTCACTTGTTACTCAGCAACCACTTGGAGGTAAAGCTCAATTTGGTGGACAAAGATTTGGAGAAATGGAAGTTTGGGCATTATATGCTTATGGTGCTGCTCATATTCTTCAGGAAATTCTTACTGTTAAGGCTGATGATATAGTTGGTCGTGTTAAAGTATATGAAGCTTTAGTAAAAGGTAAACTTGTTAATCAAGCTGGTGTACCTGAAAGCTTTAGAGTACTTGTAAAAGAATTCCAATCATTAGGACTTGATGTTGAAATTATTGATAAAGAAGAAAAGCTAGTTCCATTTAAAGAAATTGAAGAAAGTGATGAAAATGATGGCACTTTAAGAATAGATGAAATTGATTTATCTAAAGAAATAGAACCAGAAGAGCCTGAAGAAACAGAGAATCCAGAACCAATTGAACCAGAAGAAGAGGAAAAAGAACTTAATTTAGATGATCTTGAATTTCCGGATATCTTATCTGATGAGGATTTAAATGAAGAGGAAGGTGATTTATAATGATAGATGTAAGTAATTTTAAAGGCATTAGAATATCTATTGCATCACCAGAAAAAATAAAAAATTGGTCTTATGGTGAAGTTAAAAAACCTGAGACAATTAACTATCGAACATTAAAACCAGAAAGAGATGGTCTGTTTTGTGAAAAAATATTTGGACCGTCAAAAGATTTTGAATGTTCTTGTGGAAAATATAAAAGATTAAGATATAAAAATATTGTATGTGATAGATGTGGGGTAGAGGTAACTTTATCTAAAGTAAGAAGAGAAAGAATGGGACACATTGAACTTGCTGCTCCTTGTTCACATATATGGTTTTTTAAAGGTGTACCATCAAAAATGGGACTTATTCTTGATATGTCACCAAGAGACCTTGAAGAAGTTTTATATTTTGTAAGTTATGTTGTAATTGATCCAGGAAGTGCTCCTCTTGAAAAGAAACAAACTATTTCTGATAGAGAATATCGCTTGTTATATGAAAAATATGGTAATACTTTTAAAGTAGGTATGGGAGCAGAAGCTATTAGAGAACTTTTAGCTAGTGTTAATCTTGAAAAAGAAATAGAAGCTGTAAGAAAAGAACTTGAAGATACAACAGGACAAAAAAGAATTCGTCTTGTTAAAAGACTTGACTGTCTTGTATCATTTTTAGAAAGTGGTAATCGTCCTGAATGGATGATTATGACAATAATTCCTGTTATACCACCAGAACTTCGTCCTATGATTCAACTTGATGGTGGAAGATTTGCTACATCTGATTTAAATGATTTATATCGTCGTATTATAAATAGAAATAATAGATTAAAAAAATTACTTGAACTTGGAGCACCTTCAATTATTGTTCAAAATGAAAAAAGAATGCTTCAAGAAGCAGTAGAT
>CAYFSK010000020.1:0-14595 GCA_964345805.1 uncultured Mycoplasma sp. | reverse complement strand
AGATAAATAAAAAATCAATTCTGTTTTAGAATTGATAATTGTTTTTCTTGGTGCGGGTAGAGGGACTTGAACCCCCACGGATATCCATTAGATCCTAAGTCTAACGCGTCTGCCAATTCCGCCATACCCGCAAATGGTGGACCTCATAGGACTCGAACCTATGACCGCCCGGTTATGAGCCGGATGCTCTAACCAACTGAGCTAGAGGTCCATAACGATATAATTATAGTATAAATGGCTTTAAAATGTCAATGTTTATTGATATTTTGTGTAAATAAGGTATATTGTGATACAATATTGTCTGGACTGTTAAAGGAGCAAAAATGAATCAAAATGTTATTAATGATATGGTAAAAAAACTTGGTATTACTGAAGATAAAATACTATCTGTTTTAGATATGTTAAAAGAAGGGAATACTATACCTTTTATTGCAGGATATAGAAAGAGTGCAACAGGGGGACTTGATGCAGAGAACATTAAAGAAATAAATGAAGTATATGAATATGAAAATAATTTATTTAAAAGAAAAGAAGATGTTATTAGATTAATCGAAGAAAAGGATTTAATGACACCTGAACTTAAAGAAAAGATTTTATCATGTACTAAACTTGTTGAAGTAGAAGATTTATATAGACCATATAAAGAAAAGAAGAAAACTAAAGCAACTGAGGCTATTAAAAATGGTTTAGAACCACTTGCTAAAATGATTATGTCTTTTCCTTTAGAAGGAAGTCTTGATAAGTTATGTGAAAAGTTTATTAATGATAAAGTTAAAACTAAAGAAGAAGCTTTAACTGGTGCGGGTTATATTATTGCTGAATATATATCTGATAATGCTTACTATAGAAAATGGATTAGATCATTTATATATAAAGAAGGAATAATAGTTAGTAAATTAAAAAAAGATGCTAAAGATGAAAAGAAGGTATACGAACTTTATTATGATTACAGGGAAGCTGTAAAAGAAATAAAGCCTCATCGAACACTTGCTATAAATAGAGCTGAAAAAGAAAAAGTTATAAGTGTATCAATAGAAGTAGAGCAAGAAAAAATAATATCTTTTTTAGAAGAAAAAGTTATTAAAAATGATAAAAGTTTTGTTACATCTTTAGTTAAAGACGCTATTAAAGATTCTTTAAAAAGATTGATTTATCCAAGTGTTGAAAGAGAAGTTAGAAGTGAACTTTCTTTAGAAGCTGAAAAAAGAGCGATTGAAAACTTTAGTCATAATTTAGAAAATTTACTTATGCAAATGCCAATGAAAGATAAAACAGTTTTAGCATTTGACCCCGGATATGTAAATGGGTGTAAACTTGCTGTAATAGATAAAACTGGTAAATATTTAACATCAACTGTTATTAAACCTTTTGCATCAAGTGATAAACAATTAGAAGATTCTAAGAGAGTATTATTAATGCTTATTAAAAAATATAATGTTGATATTATAGCTATTGGTAATGGTACAGCTTCAAGAGAAAGTGAAAAACTTTGTGCAAATTTAATTAAAGAAAATAATTTAGATTGTAAATATATAATAGTAAATGAAGCCGGGGCATCAGTTTATTCAACTGAAAAAGTTGCAGCAGAAGAATTTCCTGATTTATCACCAAATGAAAGAAGTGCTATTTCAATTGGAAGAAGACTTCAAGATCCTCTTGCTGAACTTGTTAAAGTTCCACCAATGGCAGTAGGAGTTGGTTTATATCAACATGATGTAACTGAAAAACTTTTAAAAGAAAAACTAGATTTTGTTGTTGAAAAAGTTGTTAATGATGTAGGAGTAAATATTAATACTGCCTCTCCATCACTTTTAAGATATGTATCAGGTATTACTAAACCAAGTATTGATAAAATAATTAATTATCGTAATCAAAATGGTAAGTTCTTATCAAGGGAAGAGTTAAAAGAAAAGAAAATTTTATCTGATAAAGCTTATGAACAAGCAATTGGTTTTATGAGAATAATAGATGGAGAAAATAAACTAGATAGAACTGATATTCATCCAGAAAGTTATGATATTACTAAAAAACTTTTAAGTATGATTAAACTTAATGTCCAAGATATTGGAACAAATATAGAAGATGCTCTTAATAAAGTAAATGTTAAAGAGTATGCTGAAAAACTTAATACCGATACATTTACTATCGAAGACATTATTTCATCTTTAAAAAAACCAAATAGAGATCCTCGTGATGAAATGCCAGCGCCTATTTTAAAAAGTGATGTTTTAGAATTAAAAGATTTAAAAAAAGGAATGAGCCTTGAAGGAACAGTTAGAAATGTTGTTGACTTTGGTGCTTTTATTGATATTGGACTTCATAATGATGGACTTGTTCATATTTCTAAAATAAGCAAAGGATATGTAAAACATCCAAGTGATTATTTATCAGTTGGTGATATTGTAAAAGTGTATGTTCATGATATTGATCTTGAAAAAGAAAAAGTATCTTTATCAATGTTTGAATAAACAATAGACACCATTTTCTTAAGATGGTATAATTTAAGACGTAATCTTAACTTAAGGAGTAATTAATGAGTAAAAAAGATTTAGAGGAAACAAAAGAATTTACTATTAAAAATAGTACGTATGTTAAGAAAATCATTAAAAAGAAATCTAACTTTAGTGTCTTTTTCTATTTTCTTTTTACTATTATATATTTAGAAGTATTATTAAGATTATTACTAAATACTTTTACAATAAATACTTCAATCATACCAATGTTTTTATATACAGTAGCGTTTACTTTTTTTCTAACTATTTTAACAAAAATATTTGGTAAGAAAACAAATAAAGTAATATTTATATTGTTAATGTTCTTAATATGTGTTTGGTATGGAGCACAATTTGTTGTTAAGAATTTTTTAAGTGTTTATATATCGTTTTCGGTTTTACAAATATCTGATCAAGTAAATAGTTTTCTTGATATTGCCTTTGTAGAAATTTTTAAAAGATGGTGGCAAATACTTTTAATATTGATGCCTTTTATAAGTAGTATTATTTTTCATAAAAAGATTAATTTTAATAGTTGTAAGCTTAAGAAGTTTATTATTTTACTTATTTTTATGTTTAGTTTTTATGGTTTTTATAAAGCAAGTCTTTTAATAGGAAAAAATGATTCTAACTCAGCATATAATTTAACATATACTGTTAATAATCCCGAACTTAATTTTGAAAGACTAGGGGTTATAAATGCTACTTATTTAGATATTAAAAGAACAATTTTTGGTTTTGAAGAAAAAATAGTTATAAAAAAGAAAAAAATTAAAAAAGAAGATGAAATAACTATATATAAGTATAATAATTTAGATATCGATTTTGATAAGTTAATCAGTGAAACAAATGATCCTATGATAAAAAGTATGTCAGAGTATTTTAAGAATGAAGAAGGAACAAAACAAAATAAATATACAGGTATGTTTAAAGGAAAAAATCTAATAATGTTTATGGCAGAAAGTTTTAATGAAATAGCAGTTGATGAAGAAAGAACACCAACACTTTATAAACTTGTTAATAATGGCTTTGTTTTCAAAAATTTTTATACACCAACAATAATGAGTACTATTGGGGGTGAAATGCAAGAAGTTACAGGCCTTTATCCGAAAGCATATCCAGAATTTAAATTAGGTAATACTTACTATCCGATGGGTCTTGCTACTGCTTTTAAAGATATTGATTATAAAACTTATGCTTTTCATAATCATTACTATGGATTTCAAAATCGTCATTTATATATGAAAGCTATGGGTTTTGATAATTATATTGGTTGTTATAATGGACTTGAGAAAAAAATAAATTGCTCACTGTGGCCTGAGAGTGATATTGAATTAATTGAAGCTACAATTGATGATATTATGGCAAATGAACAACCATTTTTTACTTATTATACAACTGTATCTGGACATGGTGGATATTCATGGACTGGAAATATGATGAGTCGCAAAAATAAAGAAGCTTATGAAGCTTTCGGTTATGATTATTCATTACCAGTTGCAGCATATTTTGCTGCGCAAATGGAACTTGATAAAGCTTTAGAAATTCTTCTTCAGAAACTTGAAGAAAAGGGCATTTTAGATGATACTGTAATTGCCCTTGTTGGCGATCATTATCCATATACATTATCAGATGAAGAAGTTAATGAAGCTGCTGGCTTTGAAAAAGATAATGTTATCGAAATTAATCGTAGTAATTTTATCTTATATAACTCTAAAATGGATAAAATTGAAGTAGAAAAAGTAGGAAGCCAAATAGATGTTGTTCCAACAATCTATAATTTATTTAATGTAAGATATGATTCAAGATTATATGCTGGTAAAGATATTTTATCAGATGAAGAGGGACTGGCTATGTTTGCTAATCGTTCTTGGGTAACAAATAAGGGTAAGTATTTTACATTAACTGGAGAGTTTATTCCTAACAAAGGAGTAACAGTAACTGATGATTATGTTGTTAATACAAACCAAAAAGTAAATAATAGAATTAATATCAGTGGAAATATTATTTATAAAAACTACTATAAAGTAGTATGGGATTATCTTAAAACAACTGATTATAATGTTGTAGAACCCTTAAAGGAAGAGAATAAAAAAGATATAAAAAAGGATTAAAAAAGCATAAAAGGAGTTTTTATGGAACGAAAACCAAAATCATTAAAATATGCAATTTTGAGGGAAAAACTTATTTATCCTAATTTAATAAAAAAAATTTCTACAGCCAAAACTACTAGTTTAATTGTTGAAGGAACTTTACCTGAAGAACAAAATTATTTAATTGTGGCTAATCATGTTTGCAATAAAGATGTTTTGACTTTAAATCAAGCTGTTGGTAAACATTTTTATTTATTGGCAAGAAGCGAAGATGCTAAGTACATTTATCCTCGTTTTTTAAAAGTAAGTGGTGTAGAGCGAATAAAAAGAGGTCGTCAAAATAAAACATCACCAGCTTATAAAAATGGTGTTTATATTTTAAAATCTGGTAAAAATTTAGCAGCATATCCTGAAAACACTATGAATCCATCGCCAAATTTACTAATTCTTAAAAGCAAATATGAATGCATAGAAGTTGCTTTAGAATCTGGTAAAAGTATTTTGCCGGTAGTAACTTATTATACTGGTAATCAAAGATATACAAAAATAGGTGAGCAATTTCATATAAGTGAAAAAATATGTAAACTTAAAAAAGATATCGATGTAATTGATGTAATTGAAGAATTAGAACTAATTAAGCAAGAAGGTTTAAAATATTTAATGCGCTTTTTAGATAATCTTAAAGAAAACTATTTAATAGATATTGAAATTATTAATGATACTGTTGATTTTAAAAAAGTAAAAAAAGACCTCCAAGAAGCAATGAAAAAAATGCTTTTAAAAGAAAGTGAAGAATTAAGAAACATAATGGCAAGTATGCTATATGAACTGATGGAAAAACATTATGAAAAAGAGTTTCAGGAAAGTTCTAGCAACCAAATCGTTATAGACGGATCTTCCTATTACTTTGAAAAAAGAGATGACATTCCATGTGATTTTTGGGATAAGCATTTAAATGGTTTATATCAAACAAAAAAGAATTTAGATGAAAGTAAAACAAGAAAATATGAATCTAGGTTTATATATACTCCTGAAAATGAATCTTATCAATTCTTTCAAGAATTTAATTCGGTAGTTTGTAAAGATGAAAATGGGAATTTAATTGTAAGAAGAATTACTAGTGAAAAAGGCGGACATCAAGGATCAAGCTATGGAGAAGTTCAGTCAAAGAGTAGTTTTGGATATGGGTATAATGAAAATTGGCTAGAAGAAAGTTCTGAAAAACCTTTTATAAGAAGAAAAATAAATTTAAGAAAAAATAATTAGCACTTGAGTATTGACAAGTGCTAATTTGCATATTATAATACTTATAGCGTTACTAAAAAAGCGCTAGAAAGGTATTATTATGGATGAAAGAGCTAATAAACTTTTAAAGGCTATTGTCGAGTGTTATGTTAAAACAGTTAAGCCAGTTGGAAGTAAGTCTTTATGTCAAAAATTTAAATTATCAAGTGCGACAATTAGAAATGAAATGGCTGTGCTTGAAAGTTTAGGTTATATAGAAAAAAACCATATTTCATCTGGAAGAGTTCCTAGTAAAGCTGGTTATGAATATTATGTAAAAAATTTAATGGAACCAGAAAAATTAACAGGAACAGATGTTCTTAAATTGCAGACAATTGTAAGTAATAAGAATTTAGTTTTATCTGATACGATTAGTAAATGTATGGAAATAATTAGTGATCTTACTAATTATGCTTCGGTTGTTTTAGGAAATGATGCTCGTGATAATTATTTAAAACAAGTAGATATTATTCCTATTGATGATTTTAAGGTAGTAGCTCTTGTTTGTACTAATAAAGGTATTGTTGAAAATAAGAAATTTAATTTAGATGAAGACACAAATATAAAAGAACTTATTAAGACAAGTGAAATAATTAACAAACTTTTAGTTGGTACACCAATTAGTGATGTAGCTGAAAGGCTAGAATATGAAATTAAACCTATAATTACTAAACAATTGCAAGATTATGAAACGGTATATAATATATTTTATAATGCTTTTAGTGATTTTGCTAAGGAGTCAAGCGGTGGCGGCGATGTTCATGTTGCAGGTAAATTAAAAATATTAGAACAACCTGAATATAATGATGCGCAAACAATTAAACAACTTGCTTGTAAACTTGAAGATAAAGAGTTTATTAAAAGTGTTGTTGAAGATAAAGATAGTGCTGAGATTAAAGTATATATTGGTGAGGATTCTGAAGTAGATGAAAATACCACCGTTATCAGGAGAAAATATAATATTAATGGTGAAAAAGGAACTATTGCCATAATAGGACCAACAAGAATGGAATATGGAAAAGTTTTTGGACTTTTAGATTATGTTCTTGATGAAGTAAAAAAGAAGGATGATACAAAATGAGTGAAAAAATAAAAAAAGAAGTTAAAAAGAAAAAACAAAATACTGAACTTGAAAAATTAACTAATGAAAATAAAGAACTTAATGAAAAAATATTAAGATTAAATGCAGAACTTCAAAATATGAATAGACGCTTTTCAGAAGAAAAATCAAGTTTGTTAAAATATGATGGAGAAACAGTAATTAAAGATTTACTTCCTGTTATTGATAATTTTGAAAGAGCTATTAGTTTAGATGATAATGATTTAACGGATGAACTATCTAAATTCTTAGCAGGCTTTAAAATGATTTATACATCTTTTCTTGATACTTTAAAAAATATAGGTATTAAAGAAATTGAAGCAAAAGGAAAAGAGTTTGATCATAATTTAATGGATGCAATCCTTACTGATAATGATAAAAATTTTCCTTCGGGAATAGTACTTGAAGTAATGCAAAAAGGATATGTGTATAATGATAAAGTTATCCGTCATGCAATGGTAAAAGTAAATGAATAATGGCATTTTGTATTTACCTTTAGTATGTATGATGATGGGCAATAGTTATGCAAATGATGATTTAGAAGAATTAATGCTTCTTAATACAAAAGAAGCCCAAGATGCCCATTTTGAAACAATGATAGATTTTATTAAATATATAAATGATGAAATATCATTTGAAGAATTTGAATATTTATATAAAAATAGACTTGCTAAATTAACGCTGGATGAACAAAATAACGTGGATAAATTAATAAAAAAATTAGTTTGTCAAATTTTACAAAATAATAATGAAGAAAGGAATAGATAATATGAGTAAAATTATTGGAATAGATTTAGGTACAACAAACAGTTGTGTTGCTGTACTTGAAGGAGGAGAAGCAAAAATAATCCCTAATGCTGAAGGAAATAGAACAACTCCATCAGTAGTTGCTTTTAAAAAGGGAGAAGAACTTGTTGGGGAAACTGCCAAAAGACAAGCAGTAACTAACGTTAAAAATACAATTGCATCGGTTAAAAGAAAGATGGGTAGTAAAGAAAAGATTGAAGCAAATGATAAAAAATATACACCTGAGGAAATAAGTGCTAAAGTACTTGGTAAATTAAAAGCAGATGCTGAGGCCTATCTTGGTGATAAAGTAACAAAGGCTGTAATAACAGTTCCTGCATATTTTAATGATGCGCAAAGACAAGCAACTAAGAACGCTGGAAAGATTGCTGGCCTTGATGTAGAAAGAATTATTAATGAACCTACAGCAGCAGCACTTTCTTATGGACTTGATAAACAAGATGAAATGCAAACAATTTTAGTTTATGACTTAGGTGGAGGTACGTTTGACGTATCAATTCTTGAACTAGGTGATGGAGTATTTGAAGTTAAATCAACAGCTGGTAATAATAAACTAGGTGGAGATGATTTTGATGATAGAATATCTGATTATTTAGTAAGTGAATTTAAAAAAGATACAGGTGTAGATCTTTCAAAAGATGCGATGGCAATGCAAAGAATTAAAGATGCTGCAGAAAAAGCTAAGAAAGATTTATCATCAATGAGTCAAACCCAAGTATCACTACCATTTATCACTCAAAATGATGATAAAGAACCACTTCATATGGAAATAAGTTTATCTAAAGCTAAGTTTGAAGACTTATGTAAAGATTTATTTGATTCAACATTAGAACCAGTTAAAAGAGCTTTAAAAGATGCTAAACTTAAAGCTAAAGATATAGATAAAGTAATCCTTGTTGGAGGTTCTACAAGAATACCTTATATTCAAGAACTTGTTAAAAAAGAACTTGAACAAGAACCTAATAAGTCAGTTAATCCTGATGAAGTAGTTGCTATGGGTGCTGCTATTCAAGGAGGAGTTTTAACTGGAGAAGTAAATGATATAGTACTTCTTGATGTTACACCACTATCTCTTGGAATAGAAACTCTTGGTAATGTTATGACTGTATTAATACCTAGAAACACAACAATACCAACAAGTAAAGCACAAGTGTTCTCAACAGCTGAGGATAATCAACCTGCCGTAGATGTACATGTACTGCAAGGAGAAAGACCAATGGCTGCAGATAATAAGACTCTTGGTAATTTCCAATTAACTAATATACCTCCAGCAAGAAGAGGAGTACCACAAATTGAAGTTAAATTTGATATCGATGCTAATGGTATTGTTAATGTAACTGCTAAAGATTTAGGTACTAATAAAGAACAAAGTATTACTATTACATCATCAACTGCACTATCTGATGAAGAAATTGATAAGATGGTAAAAGAAGCAGAAACAAATAAAGAAGCAGATGCTAAAAGAAAAGAAGAATCTGAAGTTAGAAATGAAGCTGAATCAATGATTCTTTCAACTGAAAGAGCTTTAGAAGATCTAGGTGATAAAGTATCAGAAGATGATAAAAAAGAAGCGGAAAGTCTAAAAGAAGATCTAAAAAAGGCTTTAAAAGATGGTGATGTTGAAGAAATTAAAGAAAAGACTGAAAAATTAAATAAAAAAGCAATGGAACTTGCTGGTAAAGTATATGAAGAAGCTTCAAAAGAAAAAGCAAAAGATGAAGATAAATCATCAAAGAAAAAAGACGATAAAGAAGAAGATGATGTAGTTGAAGCAACTTATGAAGAAAAAAAATAATAGCATAGGTTCTAGGTAACTAGAACCTTATGTTTGTTTAAAGGAAGAAGTAAAATGAAAATAGATTTAAAAGAATTATTTAAAAGTGATAAAGAATTTGAAAAAGAGTATAATCTTATTAAAGATAAAATAAAACTTTATAAGAAATATGAAAATCATTTATATGATAGTGCAGATAGATTACTTGAGTTTTTAGAGTTTGATAAAGAAATTGGCATGAAAACAGAAAGACTATATTTATATGCTCATATTAATAATGATTTAGATTTATCTAATAACCATTATCAAGGTTATCTTGTTATGGTGATTAATTTAATAAACGAAATAAGTGAATTATCTTCATTTGTATTATCTGAACTTCTTTCTAAAGATTTTGATTATTTTAAAAAACTTGTTAAAGAAAATTCAGGGTTAGAAAGATATGTTTTATCTATGAAAAGAGTCTTTAGATGTAAAAAATATATTAAAAGTAAAGATGAAGAAAAAATTATTTCTATTTTAACTTCTACTTATAATAAACCTGAAGAAATATCTGAATATTTAATTAATGCTGATTTAAAATATGGATATATAACTGATAATGGTAAAAGAGTGGAAGTAACTAATTCTAATATTTCTAACTTTTTAGAAAGTTCTAATCCTAAAACAAGAAAGGCTGTTTTTGATAAAGTTTATGATGAGATAAAAAGTCATGAAAATACTTTTGCATCAATTCTTAGTATGGAAATTATTAACAACAATAAAATAGCTAAATTAAGAGGATTTGATAGTAGTAAAGAATATAGTTTATATCAAAATGAAATAGATCCTAAAATATATGATTCTTTAATTAAAGGAGTTCATAATAATTTAGATAGATTATTTAAATATTATGATTTTAAAAAAGAAGTATTGAATTTAAAAACAATGCATATTTATGATACCTATGCAAAAATTACTGAAAATTATAATAAGAAATATCCTCTTAAAGAAGGGCTTGATATAATAATTGATGCTTTAAGTATTCTTGGTAAAGACTATATAAAAGTATTAAAAGAAGCTTTTAATACTGGTTGGATGGATGCAAGACTTATTAAAAATAAAAGAAGTGGTGCATACTGTACATGCTCTTATTTAACTCATCCATATGTAGTTACAAATTATGAAGAAAAGCTAAATGATTTATCAACTGTTGCTCATGAATTTGGCCATGCTATGCACTATTATTATGCCCAAAAGAATAACGAATATCAAGATTATAATTATTCAATCTTTGTTGCTGAGGTAGCAAGTCAAGTTAATGAAATAATATTAACTGATTATTTATTAAAAAAGACAAATGATCAAGAAGAAAGAAAATATTTACTTGATTTAGTTTTACAAAGATTTAAAGCAACTATTATAAGACAAACAATGTTTGCTGAATTTGAAGATACTATTCATACTATGGAAAAAGAAGGTATTCCTCTTACTAAGGAAAATATTACTAGTAAATATTTAAAGTTAAATAAAGTATATTTTGGTAAGAATGTATGTGTGGATGAAAAAATAAAATATGAATGTTTTAGAATTCCACATTTCTATTATAATTTTTATGTATATCAGTATTCAACTGGATATGCAGCTGCAATTAAGATAGCAAAAGATATTATAAACAAAAAAGAAGGTGCATTAGAAAAGTATTTAGAATTTTTAAAACTTGGTAGTACAAAATCCCCAGTAGAATCTTTAAAAGTTGCTGGTGTTGATATTAATGATTCTAAAATATATGATGAGGTATTTGATGTGTTTGAAGAAAGACTAAAGGAGCTAGAGAAGTTATATGAGTAAAAAAGATTATTATGAAATATTAGGTGTTTCTAAAGATGCATCAGATGATGAAATTAAAAGAGCCTTTAGAAAACTTGCTAAACAGTATCATCCAGATGTAAATAAAGATGATGGAGCTGAGGCTAAGTTTAAAGAATTAGGTGAGGCTTATGCTGTATTATCTGACCCTAATAAAAGAAAAAGTTATGATCAATTTGGTTCTGCTGCATTTGAACAAGGAGGACCAGGATTTGGTGGGTTTGATGGTTTTGATATTCACAATATTGACCTTGATTCTATTTTAAATGAAGTGTTTGGTTCTGGTTTTGGTGGTTTTAGTGGCTTTGGTGGTTTTTCAGGTTTCGGCGGAAGAGGAAAAACATCTTCAAGGAGTGGTGATGATGCAAGTGTTACTGTTGATTTAACTTTTGAAGAAGCTTGTTTTGGAACAGAAAAAGAAATTACTTTAAATTTAAATAGCGAGTGTGATTCATGTGATGGTAAAGGTGGCTTTGGTGAAAAGAAATGTTCTACTTGTGGTGGAAATGGTGTTGTTTTAGAAAGGGTTCAATCTTTATTTGGGATAATGCAGACTCAAAAAACATGTCCAGATTGTAAAGGAACAGGAATAGGTTTTGATAAAGTTTGCTCTGATTGTAAGGGTCTTGGTATAACAAATAAAAGAAAAACTATTAAAGTAAAAATTCCTGAAGGAGTAGATAGTGGTTATCATCTTCGCCTTGCTAGAAAAGCTCATGCTGGAGTTTTAGGTGGCGAAAATGGTGATTTATATATTGATTTTAATATCAAAAAACATCCTTTATTTGAAAGGGATGATGCTGATATTTATTTAGAATTACCTATTAATATAGTTGAGGCAACGCTTGGATGTAAAAAAGAAATACCTACTTTATATGGAAATGTTTATTTAGAAATAAAACCTGGTACTCAAAACTATTCTAAACTTAAACTAAAAGGTAAAGGTATTAAGACTCCAAATAGTAGAAGTGTTGGTGATATGTATGTTGTTATCAATATTATTACACCAACTAAACTATCTAAAAAACAAAAAGATTTACTTGATGAAGTTTTAGAGATTGGACTTGATGATGAAGAAGCTTTTAAAGATTATCAAAAAAACCTAAAAAAGTTATAATTAATATAGCTTTTTTTTATGTAAAATGATATCCTATATAATATGAAGGAGTCTTAATTATGAAAAAAACATTAATAATTATTATAGCTGTTGTAGGTGTTGTTTTACTTGGAAGCGGAGCTTGGTATTTAAGCTATAAATTTGCTGAATATGAAAATGGAGGTAATAAAACCAGTGAGCCCAAAATAGTTCATGATATGCAAAAGGCTGAAGATAAAATTTTAAAATACCATTTTGATGATGAAACTTTATTTAGTAAAAACATGTATACTAGTGAACTTAGTGCTAACAAACTGCTTTTACTTGCTATATACAATGTAGATGAAAACAAAATTAATGCATGTGATTTTGGTAGTGATAAAAAGAAAGTATCACCTGCAGAAATCAATGATTTTTTAAAAGAATTAGTTCTAGATAAAATTATAACTAAGGAAAATTTAGAAGAAAATGCAAAAAAATCTTTTTATACAGATGATTGTTTAGGAAGAATGTATGAATATAATGATGATGGTACAATTAGTATTTTAACTGGTTGTGGATGTGAAGGTCCATCTGATTATAAAAAACAATATGTAACTGTTAAAAAGGAAGAAGATAATGACACTGTTAAAATATATCGTAAAGTTGCATTTGGTAAATTTAATGCAGATAAGTCTACAATGAGTGAATTTCTATATGATTATTATTTAACAACAGAACATACTGGAGATATTATTTTATCATCAACTAAAGAAGAACTTTCTGCTAGTGAACTTGATAAATTTAATACATATGTTTATACATTAAAACTTATTGATGATAATTACTATTTAATAAGTGTTACTTTAGAAAAATAAAATTAAGAAAGAGTCGTTAAAACGATTCTTTTTTTATGTAAAAAGGAAATATCTTCTTTTACTGATATATATGTTAATAGGAGGAGATATTTTGAAATCATTTATAAAAGAGATATTATTATTAATTATAATTATTTTAATTATTGGTCTTTATATAGAAAGATATTATTTTTATTTTAATTATGATCAAAAAGAGGAGATTGTTGAGGAGCCATTAGTAAAAGAAGATTTAAATATTAGTAAAAAACAAGTTGACATAAAAGGAGAAGTAGTAAATCCAGGTGTTTATGAAATAAAAGATGGTTATATTATTAATGATGTTATTGCTCTTGCTGGTGGTTTAAAAGAAAATGCTGACTTAAGTAAAATTAATTTAAGTAAAAAAGTAAATGATGAAGATGTTATTTATATTTATAATAAAGAAGAGATAAAAACAGAGAATATAAAACCTATCTATAACGGCCCTGCTCCAGAAGAAAAAAACAATTTAATAAATATTAATAAAGCAAGTAAAACAGAGTTAATGAAGTTAAATGGAATAGGCGAAGTAAAGGCAAGTAGTATTATAGATTATAGAAATATTAATGGTTTATTTTTAAATATAGAAGATATTAAAAAGGTTACAGGAATAAGTAATAATTTATATGAAAAGATTAAAGATTTTATTACAGTCTAATATCTTTTATCTTTTTTTAGTAATTGTTTTAATTATCTATTTATTAATAGGAATAAACTTTTTAAAAATAAAAATAAATAACCAGGAAACAAATGATATAACTATTGGTAAAGTAATTGAAAAAAGAAATAATTATATTATCATTAAAGGCAAAGTTAAAGTGCTTGTTAGATATAGTGATGTTATAAAATTATCTCTTGGTGATACTATAAAAGTAAATGGTGATATTAAAATTCCTAGTAATAATACTATAAAAAACACGTTTAACTATAAAAAACATTTATTTTATAATAAAATAAATAGAATAATATATGCTAAAGATATAACTGTAACAAAAGAAAATAAAAATATTTTAACTACTATTAAAAATAAATTTATTAATAAAACAAGAAAAAACAAATATTTATCTTTACTTATAGCAGGAGATAAATCATATCTTGAAAAAGAAGTGTATAGCAATTATAAAAATATCGGTACAGCCCATATTCTTGCTATATCAGGTATGCATATAAACATTTTAATAAATATTTTAATCAGGGAAATCCTAAAGCTGTAGTATGGTTAGTACC
>CAYFSK010000019.1:0-15967 GCA_964345805.1 uncultured Mycoplasma sp. | reverse complement strand
ATAATTCTTCATCAAACACTTTGATAAATGTTTCTTTTGCAGTGTATCCATCCATCAATCTAAAATAGATCATGTTAATTTTGTTGTAACTAATCCAAATCATCAAATTTTGCTTAATTCAGCAGTTTTGTCTTGGCCATATAAAATTATATTGGGATTTAATGGTGTATATTATGTATATAAAAATTCAGCTGAAAGCAGAAGAGATTCTAAATTAGCAATGATTAAGTTAGGTCTTGATAAAAAAAGTACGGCTATTTTTCCAGAATCAGCGTATTGTTTATCACCAAATAAACTTCATCTTCCTTTTGCCTATGGTATATTTGATATTGCAAGAAAAAGTGGTCAACCAATAATCCCTTGTGTCTTTGAGTATTTTTATGATGAGGAAAAACTTGATGGCAAAAAGAGAATTAGATTAGTAAAAGCTAGGTATGGAAGTCCAATTTTTGTTAAAGAAAATGATAGTTTGGACGATAAATTAAATGAATATTCGGCTTGGATTTCAAAACTAGGTGGAATTTAATAAATGATAAAATGAAATTAATTCCTGGTACTAAAGTAATTGAAGTTGATAATGAAAAACAAATTGTTTTACCAAGAGAAAGTATAGATAATAGAGAATATATTAACTTTATCAAGGCAACTATTAGAAATTTAAAAGGTGCAGGAATAGATATTAATGTTGAAAGACAAGGTATTTATGGTGCTAATTATTATATTCATGAATTATATCCTATTAATGATGTTCCTTATGATGAAAAGACTGGCGAACTATTACCGTTTGGTATTGATAAAAATGTTCTTTATAATTCTAAAGGTGAATTTTTATATAAAAATTCTTGTCCAACCGATGAAGAAAAACAAAATGGTGTTACAAGATAATTAAAAAGGCTTGTCAAAATATTAATAATTATATATAATGTTAGGTATGTAAGTGATGACGGGTCTGGCAAACCAAGAGCTATGTAAAAAGAGAGATTCCTTTGTGAATAAATAGGGTGGAACCGCGGATAATATGAATTCGTCCCTATGTATTTACATAGGTTTTTTGTTTTTTAAGGAGGATATTATGGAAGATTTAACAATGGAAAAAATAGTAAACTATGCTAAAAATTATGGTTTTATATTTCAAGGAAGTGAAATATATGGTGGTATTTCTAATACATGGGATTATGGTCCTTTAGGAACAATGTTAAAAGAAAACATTAGAAATATTTGGAAACAAAAATTTATAACTGAAAACAAGTTAAATTATGGTCTTGATGCTGCAATATTAATGAATCCAAATGTTTGGGTAGCATCAGGTCATGTAGCATCATTTGCAGACCCTTTAATTGATTGTAAAAAATGCAAATCAAGACATCGTGCTGATAAGTTAATCGAGGATTATACTAAAGGAAAAGAAACGGCAGATGGTTGGTCTGAGGAAAAGATAGAAAAGTATTTTAAAGATAATAACATTGTTTGTCCAAACTGTAAGAGCCATGATTTTACTCCGATAAGAAAGTTTAATTTACTATTTGAAACTAAAATTGGTGTTGTAGATGATTCAAAAAACACTGTTTACTTGCGTGGAGAGACTGCGCAAGGTATTTTTGTTAACTTTAAAAACATTGAAAGAGCTATGAGAGCTAAAATACCATTTGGTGTATGTCAAACAGGAAAAGCTTTTAGAAATGAAATTACCCCAGGAAACTTTATATTTAGAACTAGAGAGTTTGAGCAAATGGAACTGGAGTTTTTCTGCAAACCAGGAACTGATTTAGAGTGGTTCAAATATTGGAAAGAATTTTGTGTTAATTTTTTATATTATCTAGGGCTTGATAAAAATAAACTTCGTTTTAGAGACCATAATAAAGAAGAATTATCATTTTATAGTAAGGCTACAACAGATATAGAATTCCTATTTCCAATGGGATGGGGAGAATTATGGGGAATAGCTGATCGAACTGATTATGATTTATCTGTCCATGAAAAACATTCTGGAAAAGATTTACATTATTTAGATCCAGAAACTCATGAAAAGTATTTACCATATGTAGTTGAACCATCATTAGGTCTTGATAGATTATTCTTGGCAATTATTTGTAATAGCTATAAAGAAGAAACTTTAGAAGATGGAGAAGTAAGAGAACTTTTAAATGTTAATTATAAACTAGCTCCTTATAAAGTTAATGTTTTACCTTTAATTAAAAAACTTCATAGCAAAAAGTCAGAAGAAATCTTTGATATGTTAAGTAAAAAGTTTTCTACTAGCTATGATGAAAGTGGATCAATAGGAAAGCGTTATAGAAGAGCTGATGCTATTGGAACACCATTTTGTATTACAATAGATGATGAAACTCTTAATAACAATACTGTTACAATAAGAAATCGTGATACTATGAAACAAGATGTAGTAAATATTAGTGAAATAATATCTTATTTAGAGGAAAAAATAAATGGGTAATAAATATAAAGTTTATATAATATTAATGTATACTGGCACAATTGCAAGTATAGCAGTAAGAAGGTTTACTAAATATAAATATGCTCATGCTGTTATTTCAATTGATAAAAGACTTTCAAAAATGTATAGTTTTGGAAGAAAAGGTAAATACAATATGTTTAATGCTGGTTTTGTAAATTATGGTTTTGATAGTGCATTTTTTCAAAGGTTTAATGAAACATCTGGTATTATTTATGAGCTAGAAGTAACAAAAAAACAATATAATAGTCTTAAAAAAGAACTTAACAATTTTGAAAAAGATGTTAACAAATATCGTTATGATATTTTAGGATTATTATTTAGACATTTTTATAAAGATTTTATAGCTAGAGATAATTATTATGTATGTACGCAATTTGTTGCTAGTGTTTTAGAAAAAGCAGATATTTATCATTTTAATAAACCAGTAAAAAATGTAAAAGTGATTGATTTTACAAAAATACCAAATCTTAACAAAGTATATGAGGGAAAATTAAAAGATATTTAAGCTATATTACCTTGCATCTAAAGCAAATTTTTGTTAGAATATAATTGTCGATACTAGGAGGATATTATGGGTTTTAGTATAAAAAATTTTTTTGGAAACAAAGAAGAAGAAGATGATTTAAGTAAAATAGAAGATGAGTTTTATTCAGTTGATAAAGATGATTATATAAAAGATGCTGAGAAAAGCGGCAGTAAAATGATTCTTCTTGAGCCAAGAGCTTATTCTGAATCACAACAAATTGCTGATCATTTGAAAAGCCGTAATGGGGTTGTTGTTAATTTAAAAAGAGTAACTTCAGAACAGGCGAAAAGAATTATAGATTTTTTAAGTGGATGTATATATGCAATTGGTGGAGAAATGCAAAAAATAGGTGTTGGTATCTATTTATGTACACCAAAGAATTTTAATGTTCAAGGTACAATATCTGAAGATAAAGATGATAGTTCTAATAAAGAAAGTGATGATGAATTAGAATTATAGGAGGCTAATTGAAAAAGTTTCGAACTAGTTTTCAAGGCTATAACAAAAAAGATGTAAATGACTTTGTAAATCTTGTTGTAAAAGAATATGAAGAAATCTTACAAAAACTAAAAAATAGCACAAGTGAAATTGAGTATCTAAGGCGTGATCTTTTAAAATATCAAAATTTAGAAAAATCACTAAATGATACTCTTTTGGTCGCTCAAGAAGCTACGGCTAATGCTCAGAGAGCTGCTATTAATGAAGGAAAACTAATTATTGAAGAAGCTAAGAAAAACGCATCAAAGATACTTAATAACTCTTTATTAAAGGCTGGTAATATTGAACAAGAAGCCGAAGAATTAAAAAGGAAAGTTGCAAGCTATAAAAGAAGATTTATAGCTTTAGTAGAATCTCATGTTGATGATATTAACAATTATGATGATAGAATGTAAGAGGTAAATATGAAAGTTAGAATAATAAGTGCATTTGTTGCAATTGCAATATTACTGCCGTTTATATATTTTGGAGGAGCTATATATGCTTTTTTAATAGGTATTCTTGCTATACTGGGATTTAAAGAACTGGTTGATTTAAAAAAACATCATCAAGTTATTCCTTTTATTCCAACACTCGTTTCTATGACAGGTCTTTTATTTATTATATATAATCATTATATTAATGATATATATGGTTTTTTTAATATAGTATTAATTTTACTATTTATCTTTTTATTAACACCCACAATTCTATATCAAAATGATAGCTATAAAACGATAGATGCAATTTATTTATATGGAGTAACTGTATTTTTAGGTATGGCATTTAACAGTATTATTCTTGTAAGAGATATAGGCTTAAATGTGTTCTTCTTTTTAGTATTTATAGCAGTTGTTACCGATACTGCGGCAATGATTTGTGGTAGATATTTTGGTAAAAATAAAATGTGTCCTAAAATTAGTCCTCGTAAAACTTGGGAAGGGGCTCTTGGAGGAATTTTATTAGGAAGTTTAATACCACTTGTATATTATCATTTTGTAATTGAAAGCGTTAATCTTGAAATGTTTTTTGCAACTATAATATTATCCGGTGTTGGCCAAATTGGCGATTTAATCTTTAGTAAAATTAAAAGAGAAAATGAAATTAAAGATTTTTCAAATATAATGCCTGGTCATGGTGGTATTTTAGATAGACTTGATAGTGTTATATTTATATTTATGACTTATGTTGTCTTAAAATTATTATTTTTATAAGGAGAAGAGAAAATGATATTACATTTATTATTAGCAGGTTTCCTTGCAAATATAGGTACATTTTTATTAAAGTTTATAATTTTATCACTTGTTCTTGGTATTATTATTCTAGTTCACGAACTTGGCCATTTTTTTTGGGCTAAAAGATTTAATGTTTTTATTTATGAATTTTCACTAGGAATGGGTCCTATTATTTTTACTCATAAAGGCAAAGATAAAATAGATTATAATATTAGATTAATACCAATAGGTGGTTTTGTATCTATGGCTGGTGAAGTATATGAGGATGATAAAAAAGTTTCTAAAGAAAGACTTATGTGTAATCGTCCTTGGTGGCAAAGATTAATTATCCTTGCTGCAGGAGTTATTAATAACTTTATTTTAGCTATTATTTTAATATGTCTTTTGGCAGGGATAGCTGGTGGTGGAGCAACTAAACCAGTTATTGATACCGTTTTAAAAGACTCTCCAGCTTATAAAGCAAATCTAAAATCAGGAGATCAAATAATCGAAATTAATGGTTATAAAGTTAATAGTTGGGATAAGGCTCAAATTATTTTATTTTATAAAAATAAAAATGATTATCATACTTTTAAAATAAAGCATCAAGATAAAACAGTAGAAACTGTTAAAATTAAACCTGAAAAAGTAAAAGATGAAAGTGGAGTTGAAAGAAAGATGATCGGTATTAGTATTAAAAATACTAATACAAAAGGATTCTTTAAAATTATTAAATATGGTTTTATAAAGTTTGCATCATTAATAGAGGCTATGCATTATACAGTGTGGGGCTTAATATCAGGAAAAGTGTCTATATCTGCTTTATCTGGTCCAGTAGGTATCTTTGAAGTAGTAGGACAGTCAGTTAAATATTCTTTTCTTGATAGTATATTGTATATTTTAAATATTGTTGCTTTCTTATCAATTAATGTTGGTTTTATTAATATCTTACCATTTCCAGCTTTTGATGGAGGACATATATTGTTTTTAATAATTGAAAAAATAAAAGGAAAAAAACTTGATTCTAAAATAGAAAACATCTTTCATATAATTGGTTTTATCTTAATTATTTTATTAATGGTGATAGTTACAATAAATGATATAATTAAATTATTTTAATTATATTTTTTGTCTTCGTAGCTCAGATGGATAGAGCATTTGCCTCCGATGCAAAAGGTCAAGGGTTCAAATCCCTTCGAGGACACCAAAAAAGTTAGAATGGTTTTGCTTCTAACTCTTTTTTATAAGTGTTTTCTTTAGTAAGAAGGTCATATATAATTGCTGCTTGTAGTTCTAAGTTATATAAATGATCTTCTTTTATAACTTTAGGTTTTATTTTCATATCTTTCTTAATATCCTTTAAATGTTTTTGACCTTTTTCATTAAATCCTAAAACTTTTATATAATTAGGAGTAATTTTTGCATCAGTCTTTTTTATATTAAGTAGGATATGAATTAACATACGATTAATTTTATTATATGTATATCTTTTGGTTTTAATTTTATCTATAAATTCACCTAGATTATTTGCGTTAACAATTTCTTTTTTAAGTAGATTTTCTATTCCTTCATCTACATCAAGAATAATATCTAAATTATTACTAGTAACAATAATTGTTTTTAAGATATTAAAATATAAATCATAATCTACTTGTTTTATTCTTTTATAAGATTCTTTAGGTAGATAGTTATCAATATCAATATTGTTTTTAATTTTTTCTCT
Organism: uncultured Mycoplasma sp.; assembly: GCA_964345805.1. Classification (GTDB taxonomy): domain Bacteria; phylum Bacillota_I; class Bacilli_A; order RF39; family UBA660; genus UBA6448. The sequence goes on along the minus strand of CAYFSK010000019.1, from coordinate 9,554 downwards.
AATATTAGAAGCACTAATAATATCATCATTACTTGTAGTATCAAGATAATCACTGGTTCTTTTGATACTAATAACATCTATTTTTTTATTTATCTTATTAATAGCTTTTATATAAGCAATAGCTAAGATATCATTAGGTCTATAAATCATATCCATATTTAAAGCTTTACCAAGAGCAGTGGGGTAGTTATACCCTTTTTTTAAATAACTTTGTATTTGTTCCTGATATTTTTTATCTTCGGTTTTAGTGCTAGCTTTTTTAAGTAATTCAATATTATTTGTTTCACTACCAAAGATAAGTTTAGTTATTTTAAGCTCATTTAATAAATATATACTATAATAAGCAAAATTATCAGCACTTTGAGTACCATATAAAACAGGAAGTTCTATTACTAAATCAACATTATTATCTAAAGCTATTTTAGTTTTATCTTCTTTTGTTAAAATAGATATTTCTCCTCGTTGTAAAAAATAACCATTTAGTATTAAAATGATTATACTTTCGGGATACATTTCTTTAATTTTATTAATATGATATAAATGCCCGTTATGAAAAGGATTATACTCGCAAATAATACCTATTTTTTCCATAAATCTAATATATAAAAAATAAAGTTGTTTGTCAAATTAATATATATTATAATAAGTAAGGAAGAAGTGATAATATGATAGTTTGTGTTGTTGGTCCAACTGGAGTTGGTAAAAGTGCTTTGGCAGTAAAAATAGCTAAAGAATTTAATGCTGATATTTTAAATGCAGATGCAACACAAATATATAAGGATCTTAATATTGGTAGTGCTAAGATTACTGAAAAGGAAAAAGAAGGTATAATCCATCATTTAATTGATATAAAAAATCCTAATGAAGATTATAGTGTAATGGATTATCAAAATGATGCAAGAGATGTTTTAAATAAAAATTGTGATAAAAACATTATTGTCTGTGGTGGGACTGGTCTTTATATAAAAGCTTTATTTTATGAATATGAATTTCCTATCATAAGTGATTATAAAAGCTATCAAGGTTATACTAATAAAGAATTATATGATTTAGCTATCAAAAAAGACCCTAATATAGATATTAATCTTAATAATAGAGTAAGACTAATAAACTTTTTAAATAAGTCTTATATGCCAAATAAAGCAGATAATTTATTATATGATGTTATTTTTATTGGTCTTAGAATGGATAGAGAAATTTTATATAAAAGATGTGATTCTAGAGTTGATGAAATGTTTGATAAAGGTCTTTTAGAAGAAGTAAGAAATCTATATGAAAAATATCCTGATAGTAGGATTTTAAGAAGAGCAATTGGTTATAAAGAAACAGTAATGTATTTAGATAATGAAATATCTTTAGAAGAAGCAAAAGATTTAATTAAAAGAAATACCAGACGTTATGTCAAAAGACAATTTACCTGGTTTAATAATCAAATGAATATAAAATGGTTTGAAGTAAGCAATAATACTAATCAAGAAGTAATAGAATATATTCGTTCATTAAATTCTAAATAAATATTTCTCAAGAAATTATGTTCTTCAATTTTAACATCTCCACCATCAGCTTCAAACAACTCTTCATTAGTAACCATAAAATATTTATATAATAAATAATTTTGTCCATCACTTACAACTGGGTCATCCCAAGTTAAATCAATATGATACCATTTATCATTTAAATAAACCGCATTCCATACATGCCCAGAAGATTCATAAGTAATCTCTTTTGGTGTTGTAGCAATCTTATAATTAGTTAAGCCCATTTTGGATAAAAAGATAGCCATTGTATCAGTATAACCATTACATGTAGCAAGCTTATTAAATAAAACTCCAGATGCTAAATTAGATTTATTATTGGGATTTTCATTATGTTTGGCATTCTCATCATATTTGGTATTGTTAATAATATAGTCATGAAATTTCTTTATTTTTTCATAATCTGATAAATCATCACTAATTTCACTAGCAATTATTTTATCTATTTCTTTTTCAATTTCTTTAATATCTTTTTCAGAATATAAATGTTTAATTCCAATCATTACTTCACCAGATTCAAATATTGTTGTATTAAAAGTAGAAAAACTATTATATGGATGAACAAAATTATTAATATGAGTAAGAATAACATCATCATTACTTATTTTCTCTAAATCTTTAATACAATCTTTATATTCTGAGGGACAATAAAAAGTAAAATTAGTAGCACCAGTATTTAGTATTGAAAATAATACTGATAATAAGTCATTATATGAATAGGGAATAAAGTCTTTACTTATGGGAACATATAAAAAATCTTCTTCTTTAGAATATTCATTTGTTCCAGCAAGGATAATTTGGTGACTAACAATTTTTCTGGCTATAAAATCACTTATTTTTGTAAAATTAATAGCTATTGCAAGTAAAAATATTGTGCATATTGTGGGTACAATTAATTTTTTAACCATTTTTTTATGTCCTTCCTATTATTATTTTATCATAAAAAAGATATTAGTAAATTAAAAAATATGATATATTAAAAATGGTGATATTATGAAAAAAAGGTTTACAATGATTGATGAAGATTTTATATGTGATGTATGTCATAAAAAGGTGTTTTCTTTAGGATATACAGCAAGAGATCATTGTCCTTACTGTCTTTCAGGAAAACATGTTGATAATAACCCTGGTGATAGAGAAAATAACTGTCATGGTATATTAAAACCAATTAGTATTGATAAATATAAAGACAGTTATAAAATAGTTTATAAATGTGATAAATGTAAGGAAATAAAAAGAAATATTATGGCAATAGATGATGATTTTGATAAGTTATTAAAAATAATATCAAATCAAGATAAATAATTAGCATAATATTCATCAAAAGTAATATTTAATTTATAAAGTTTATTAGCGTGATGAACACCAATATATCGATAATGCCAAGATTCAAAATCATAACCAGTTATATTTTCTTTACCTTCAGGATATCTTAAAATAAAACCATATTTATAACTATTATCTTTAAGCCAACTATAAGTTGGAGAGGAGCTAAAATTTTTCATAACTCTATCTTTCATTGAAAAAACATCAATAGCAAGTCCAGTTTGATGTTCTGATGCCCCAGGTCTTGCAGCAATTTTATCAGCATATTTTTGATCATACTTAGTAGTGTAATAATTATATACTTCTTCTTGGTTATTATAAGAACGATAGGCTGAATTAATCATTAAATAAATACCTTCATCTTTAGCAGCATTATGCATTATTTTAAAGCTATCAAAAGCATCTTTATTAAGTTTATTAGTATTTTGCCATGCATAATCATTTGATATATTAACTAGATTTTTTGGTTCATAAGAAGAGGGTAGTAAATAATATTTATTAACAAGTATTAAATGATTTTTATTTATATCAGCATCAAGCTTTAAATCATAAAAATAGTAATCTAAATTAACATTTACATCATTAACTGTTTTATCAACAGAATACTTATTTTTATTAATATAATCCATATAACGATTATAATTTTCTTTTTTATAAAATTTATTTTGAATTAATTCTACTAAAGTATCATCTTTTTCTTCAAGAGAAACAAGATAATCAAGTTTTTCATTATCAAAATTATCTTTTAAAAGTTTTACTTCTTTTAAAGAGTAACCTATTTTAGTTAATTTATATTCATAATTAGCTTTATAGGTAAGATCTTTATATAAATAAAAAGCTCCCAGTAATACAATAATAAATATAATAATAATTTTAATTTTTTTCTTAAGTTTATATCTTTTTTTTGCCATAAAACATTCCTCAATACTAATTTAATTATACAATAAAAATTTCCTTTTGTAATATTTGTTTAAAAAACTTGTATAAAATTTAATAAAAAGATATAATAATTATGAGGTTGAAATGAAAAAGAAAAAAGTATTTATATATTTAATTATTATGATATGTTTAACATTTCTTACTAATATAGAAACTAAATGTTTAGTTGAAACTAAACATATTTGTAACAATGTTCATGTAATGAATTCTCTTAAGGTATTTTCTTATACACTATTAATATTAAAGATAATGATTCCAATAATTATTATTATCAAAGGAATATCGTCTTTAATTAAAGCTATAGCAAGTGGTGATGATAATGGAATAAAGCCTGCAGTTACTAGTTTTATTCAAAGATTAATTGTTGGTATTACTGTTGCTTTTATTCCAACATTAATAGGGGCTTTTGGAAAACTTGTAGAGGGTTGGGCTCAAACCGAAGATACTTTTAGTAGATGTACAAATTGTATTGCAAGACCAAGTGAGTGTGTAGGAACTGAAGGAAATAATCCGGAAGACGATACTGCTAGTAAAGATAATGATAAAACTAGTAAAGATGATGATACCAGTTCAAAAACAAAGCATGGCTTTAGAGGTGGAAAAATATAATAGTAATTTTAAAAATTACTTAAAATAGACTTCTTTACAAAGAAGTTTTTTTATTATATGATGTATCTAAGTTAAGGTAGTGTTAAAATGGAAGATGGTAAAAAAGTATTAAAATACTGTCCAAATTATTATTATATAATAGAGTTTAATCCTCTAAAGGAAGATCAAGTTACTAAAAATGTTATTCGTATGTATAGGGAATATATTTTTAGTGTTGATATAAGTAATCCTTCAGGAGTTGAGAAAATAACTAATTTAGATGGCGCAGTTGCCAAATATTTAAACGATTATTCTTTTCGAAGAGAAGCTCAAAAACTTATGGCAAAATTAAATACTAAAAAAGAATATAAAGAAACCGTTAGAGATTTTGTAAATACTATTATTAAACTTTATGTTAATTATCAAGACTATACAACAAGAGTAATATATATATCTAGGTGGATTTAAATAAAAAAAAGAACAATTAATTTTGTTCTTTTTTCAATGCTTCTAGTAATTTAATGTTTTTTAAACTAATATTTACAGTATCTTTTTCAGTTGTAAAATAATTAGGATCATCTTTAACTTCTTCGTAATTATTAACAATTTTCTTATAACACGCTAATGCTTTATCATTTTGTTTATTAGTTTGATAGTAATAACCAAGCCACCAATAGGCACAATTTAATGCATCAAAATAATTTTCTTTTGATAAAAAGCGATATTTTTCTCCATAATCTGTTGCTTGTTTAAATAAAGTTAATGATATATCAAAAAGATTTTGTTCAAAACATCTATGAAAAAAATAAAAATATCAAATTTGATAGTCTTAATATCTTATTAAAAGGATTCTTATATTGTAAAGAATGTGGACATAGAATGGGTATTAATACCAGTAGTGATAAAAAAAGACACTATACTGTGTGTAATCATTATCGTAAGTATTCAAATCAAAATTTTTGTACCCCACATACTATTCGTTATGAAGATTTAGAAGAAGCAGTATTAAAGGAAATCAAAAATATGTGTAAAGAATATTTAGATACTTCAAGATTTGAGGAATTAGTTAAAAATAATCCTAAGAAGTTATCTTTAATTGATGAATTAGAAAAAAGAATCAAAAGTACTAATAATGAAATAGAATCTACTAACAATAAATTAACTAAGGCATATTTAGATAAGCTTGATGATAAAATAACAGCAGGAATGTATGAAAATGTAACGAATCAACTTACAAAAGATTTAGAGAATAGACAGATTATATTAAGTAATCTTGAAACTCAATTAGTTAGTTTAAAGAAGAATAAGATTCCAGATGATAAGAAGACAAAGGCTAAAATAGAAGAATACTTATCTTTTAAAAAGCCAAGTCGCAACATGCTTGCTAGTATCATAGATAAAATTGTAATAGACGCAGATAAAAATGTAGAAATATTTTATAAAATAAAACCTGTATTTTAGGTTTGTGATATAATAATTGTTAGAGGATGATATTATGAATTATGAGTTAAAAAAAGTTACTATTGATGATAAAGAAATATTATGGAATTTACTGCAACTTGCTTTATATGATGGAAGTTTTTATGTAGATAATGAAGTAGATGAAAATGGAATATATGAATATAATTGGTTTAATAATTATTTTACTGATAACGATAGAACTGCATTTATCATTAAAAACGAAAATAAAATATTGGGCTTTGCTTTAATAAATGGTAATCTAAAAATTGCACATGATTGTAAAGCACAAACAATAGCTGAATTTCTAATCTTGCCACCTTATAGAAAAAATCATATTGGTAAAAAAGTTGCTTATGAAATATTTAATATGTTTGACGGGGAATGGGAAGTACAGCCTATGGATAACAATGTAGGGGCATATCAATTCTGGCGTAAAATAATTAAGGAATATACTAATAATGAATACAAGGTATATCAATTTGATGACCAAGAAGATGTATTTATATTTAAATCAAAAAAATAATAGTGTTATCACTAGAGGAACAATCACATGTCTTTTTCAATATCACTTTGTTGCACTTCAAATTTAAATTAACAAAAAGTTAATTCCCTTGACTTTAATATAACAATTCCTTTATAATTTAATTAGGGATTAGACTAGTATTTATAGGGAGTGTTTTATGAAAAAGAAAATATGGAAATATTTATTGTTTTTTAGTTTGCCAGCAATATTTATTTTATTAAAAGGAATACTTGATAATGATTTATGGTATATCCTTGCTGAAGGAAGGTATATTGTAAATAATGGTATTTATTATCAAGATGTACTTTCTATTCATTCAGGTCTTGATATTGTAGTTCAAAACTGGCTTTCAGCAGTCATCTTTTGGTTAGTTTTTGACTTTTTTAAAGAACTAGGTTTAATAGTACTAGTTATTGGTATGAACTTTGTAATATGCTTTTTACTTTATAAAATATCAATGTTATTAAGTGATGATAATGAAAATTTATCACTTATAATTATGCTTTTATGTGATATTTTATTAAGCATTAATTATATTGTAACAAGGCCGCAAATATTTAGTTTTGCTATTTTACTTGGTGTTATATATGTATTAGAATTATATATTAAAACAGGTAAGAAAAGATATTTAGCATGGCTTCCATTTTTATCAGTAATTGAAATAAATTTACACGCTTCTTTATGGTGGATGATGTTCCTATTTATTCTTCCATATATAATTGATTCATTTAAATGTAAGAAACTTAATTTACAAGGATATAATAAAAAACCTTTATTCCTTGCTATTATAGTATCCCTTTTAGCAGGTTTTATTAATCCATATACTGTTGATGCAATAACTTTTATCTTTAGAAGTTATGGTAATAAATTAATGCATTTATATATTTTAGAGTTATCACCATTTACCTTTAACTCAATTACTTGTTATATCGTATTTGCCATTGTCCTTGCTATTATGTTATCATTAGGTTATTTTAAAGAAGGCCATATGCGCGTTAGATATCTATGTTTAATGGCAGGTACTTTAATATTAGGTTTTATGACTATTAAAGCATTAAGTCATTTTATTCTAGTAGCTTTCTTCCCATTTGCTTACTTCTTTAAAGATATCTTTCCAAGAAAAGCTAAAAAGGAAAGACCTATTTTGAAGAAAATAATTCATGCTTTTACAGTTGTACTAGCAATAGTTGCTATGGGTGGAACACTTGTACTATTTGCCTTTAATAGTAAAAACATTGCTCTTTCAAATGGAATTTCTAATGCAATGAGAGTGTTGCAAATGTATGCAGACCCAACAACTTCAGTAGTTTATGCTTCCTTTAACAATGGTGGAACTGTTGAATTTGCTGGTTTTAAATCATATATTGATCCAAGAGCAGAAGTTTTCTTAAAGAAAAACAATCATAAAGAAGATATTTTTGAAGAAAATTATAAATTACAAACTGGTCAACTTGATTATAAAGAGTTTACTAGTAAGTATGATTTTACCCATATTTTAGTAGATACATCTGATGCCTTTTTCTATAATATTGATACTGATAAGTATATTATTATCTATGAAGAAGGTACTGTTGGAGTAAGATTATTTGCTAGAAAAGATTTATTTACTGTAGATCAACTTAAGATAATCGAAGACCAATATAAAGAATCGCTTAAAAATACTGAGAAGATGATGCAAGCAAAAAATAACATAACTAATACTAATATAACTAATAATCTAAAAAATAAAGCAATAAGTAAAAAGTAAACCTTTTTACTTTTTTGTAGTATAATTACTTTGAGGAAAAGTTTATGAAAATAACAATAAAAAAAGAAGATCATTTAGGTAACGGTATTGGTTTTCTTGATGGTAAAATCACTTTTGTTCCCAAATGTATAACTGGTGATGAGGTAGAAATAAAACTTATTAAAGAAACTAAAAATTATAATAAAGCTAAGTTAATAAAAATTATTAATCCATCAGAAAAAAGAATAGATGCTTTTTGCAGGTTTTATGATAAATGTGGTGGATGTCATCTTCAAAACTTTACTTATGATGACTCTTTAAAATTTAAAGAAGATAAAGTTAAAAATATCTTAAGTAAAGTTAATAATAAGCTTTCTTTTGAAATAATTAAAAATGATTATGATAAAAACTATCGTAATAAAATAGAGTTAAAAATAATTAATCAAAAAATAGGGTATTTTGAAAAAGAAACTAATAATTTAGTAGAGATAAACAAATGTATGATAGCAAAAAACGCTATTAATAATTTTTTAGATAAAATAGATTCTTTTAATATTAAAAATGGGGATATTACACTTAGATGTAATTATAATGATGAGCTATTAATAATAATTAATTCTCAAGATAAAATATCACTTGATAAAGATATATTTATTAAACATAAAGTAGTTGGAGTTATTTATAATAATAAAACTATTTATGGAGAAAATCATTTTATTGATATTATTGATAATCTTTTCTTTGATATTAGTTATAATTCTTTTTTTCAAATAAACTCATTTATTAATGAAAAGTTATTTGCTATTATAAAAAAACATGTAAGTAAAGATAATGTTTTAGACTTATATTCAGGAGTAGGTACTTTATCTATTTGTGCAAGTAAAATAGCCAAAAAAGTTTATGCTATTGAAAATAATCAAAATGCTACTTTAAGTGCTATAAAAAATGCTAAAATAAATAAGTGTCATAATATAAATTTTATTTTAGGTAATGCTGAAGATAAAATAAAATACATTAAAGATAAAATAGATACTATTATTATTGATCCTCCAAGAAGTGGTCTTGATAATAAAATAATTGATAAGATTATTAAAATAAACCCAAGTAATATTATTTTTATTTCTTGTGAAGTTCAAAAAATGAGTGAAAACTTAAAATTGTTTTTAAATAATTATAAAATAAATAAATGCTATATACTTGATATGTTTAGTTATACTTATCACGTCGAGTGCGTAGTATTGCTGTCAAAAGTACAGAACTGAATACCAAAAAAGGCTTGAAAATAAAGGATTTCCGAGAGTTGGAGGTGTTCTTCCGGCTCTCGGATTTTTTCATTTTGCAGGGGTGCTGCTTTGGAGAAAACGAGGGTTGAGTTGACAGGTTGAAAATGGGCAGTGTTGAGTTGACAAATGAAATCTCCTGTGTTATAATAAAATCGTATTCAGGATAATTGCTT
>CAYFSK010000018.1:0-16391 GCA_964345805.1 uncultured Mycoplasma sp. | reverse complement strand
ATTTAAAAAGAATTATTAGAGAAATATATACATGGTTATTTAAAGGGTTTACTAATGCTTATACATTAGCATTTAATGATTATTTAAAAATTGATCCATCTTTAAAACCAAGTGAAAATGTTACAGCTATGCAAGCATTTTTATCTAATCAATGTAATCATGAAATAGAAAATATAAATGAAGCAGAAAGCATTTTAGTAAGAAGAAAATAAATCTTTTGTCATATTTTGTCTTACTTGTTGAAGATGAAAAATACATGAGTATAATGATTATTGGAAGTGGGTTTTGGGTAACATAAAAAAATACATTATTATTCTTAAATTATTCATATCATACAACCTATTATAAAATCATATACTTCAAAGCGCAAATTAGTCCACGTCACTTAAAACCCCTTTCAATTTAAAAAGGCATTAATTAATGCCTTTTTATCATTTTCTTAAATTTTCTATAGATATTAAGTAATATCGGAAGAACTTTATACCAAAATGGTTTATTTATTAAATCAAATTCACCCATAAACTCAACATATTTACCACCAAGTTTTTTCTTATATTCATAAATACCTGATAAATTTTTAAACTTACTATGAGGATCACCAATAGTACCAAAAAGATCAGCAAACTCTTTTTTGTCATTATAAGCATCCCTCATAAATTCATAATAAAGTCTATTAACGCATCCTGTATATTCAGCAACATCATCATTACCAACATATAAAGACCAAGCCCCATATTTAGTATAGGTACAAACTAAGGATGCAATAACAAACTCTTTTTCATCTTTTCTAATTTTGGTTTTTAAAAACTCGATATCTTTATTAAGTTTAGTTATTCGATCAGAATTTTTTTCTTTAGTAAGCATCTTTTCAAAAGAAGCTATTACTTCCTTTGGATTAATTTTAGCTACATAATTTTTAATATAACCATATTCATTAAAAGAATTAAAAATACTTTCATAATACTCTTTAGTATATGGAGAAAAACCATCTTTTTTAGATATAAGAGATATTAAATCATAAAGATTATCAACATTATTCTCTAAAGATATTTTTAAATTATAATTATAACTTCTTTTAATAGAACGCATAAACGTTTTAGAAATTGTTTTTTCAACATCTTCAAAAGTAGGGTAGTTTTTAAAGTAAGTTCTAAAGGTGTATCTAGGATTATTTTTTTCATATAGTTTATTAAAGCCTTGATGTTTATAACCAAGTGATATTAAATAATCAAATAACTTATAATTATTATTACCACCATTTATAGGATTTGCTTCTTCATCAATATCTTGATATTCAATACCAGGATCTACTTTTAAATAAATAGCATTTGTTTTCTTTAAATAATTTTTAAGCTCTTCAGTAAACTTTTCAACAAGTTTTTTATCATCCCAATCAATTATAAAACCACGAGGTGCATAATAATAGCACATATTAAGGGGAGTAGTTCTTTTAAGTAAAAGAGTTGCACATAATAATTTATTTTTATCATCAATGAGTCCTACAAAAACAGGATCTTGATTTCTTTGTATTTTATTAGCATTACCCCAAAAATAAGCGTTTAAAAAGTGAGAATTTTTATGACTTTCCCAAAATTTTATATAATCTTCCTTTTTTATATCATCAACAAACTTCATTTTATACCTCTTTTAAATTATAGCAAATAAACATAGATTTGTGTTATAATACTTTTGCGAAATGGGTTGGTAATTATGAGGCTTCCAAGTTTTGATGAAGCAAAATCAAGAGAAAAGGTTAAAATTACTTATAAAGATGTTCATAAAGACTATGAAAAAGTATATAAAAATAAAAAATATTTTCTTAGGACTTATGGTTGTCAAATGAATGTTCATGATTCAGAAGAAATAAGTAATTATTTAATTATGCTAGGAATGAAGAGGACATCTGTTTTAAAAGAGGCTGATGTTATCATTTTAAATACTTGTGCAATAAGAGAAAATGCTCATGATAAAGTAATTGGTTTCTTAGGTAGATGTAAACATTTAAAAAAATTAAATAAAGATTTGATAATAATTATTATGGGATGTATGGCAGGGCAAGAAGATGTAGTTAAAGAGTTTTCTTTAAAACATAGATATATTGATATTATAATTGGTCCAAATAATATTTATCAACTGCCAGATTTATTAATAGAAAGAAAAAAGGGACAGTATATAGATGCTCCTTCTAATAGTGATATAGTTCCAGAAAATATAACTTATAATAGAGATTCTAAAATATCTGCTTGGGTTAATATTATGTATGGTTGTGATAAATTTTGTACATACTGTATTGTTCCTTTTACAAGAGGAAGAGAAAGAAGTAGAAAAAAAGAAGAGATTTTAAAAGAATGTCAGACTTTAGTTGATGCCGGTTATCAAGAAATAACTCTCCTTGGTCAAAATGTTAATGCTTATGGAAGCGATTTAAATCTTGGTTATGATTTTGCAACTCTTCTTGAAGATGTTGCTAAAACAGGTATTAAAAGACTTCGTTTTGTAACATCACATCCTTGGAATTTTACTGATAAGATGATTGATGTTATAGCCAAGTATAAAAACATTATGCCTTATATTCATCTTCCTCTTCAGTCAGGAAGTAATAATATTTTAAAAAAGATGAATCGTCGTTATACAAAAGAAGAATATAAAGCCTTATTTGATAAGATGAAAGAAAGAATACCTAATGTATCTATTACAACTGATATTATTGTTGGCTTTCCAGGTGAAGAAGAAAAAGATTTTAAGGATACTTTAGATATGGTTAATTATTGTAAATTTGATGGAGCCTATACTTTTATCTTCTCTAAAAGAAAAGGAACAGCGGCTTATTTAATGAAGGATGATACCCCTTTAGAAGAAAAAGAAGAAAGACTTGCAAGATTAAATGAACTTGTTAACAAATATTCTAGAGAAAACAATGAAAAATTAAAAAATAAAATAGTCCCTGTATTAATAAGTGGTGAAAGTGGGAAAGATAATGCAAAAATGTATGGTTATACAGATACTTTTAAACTTGTTAATGTTGAGTGTGATAAATCATCCATAGGAAAAATAATTGATGTTAAGATAACTGATGCCAAAAGTTTTAGTTTAGATGGAAAGGCTATATAAGCCTTTTTTATTTACTTTAAATCTTTTCTATTATAAAATGACTATAGTAGGAGAGTATCATATGTATGGACTTACAATAGAGGAATACAAAGAAGTTTTTGCTTATGCTAAAATAGTTTTAAGTGGACAAGCTGAAGCAGAAGGCGTAAGGATAACTGATGAACAAATAGAAGAAGCTTTAAAAATGGCATATGAAAATGATCCTAATAGTATGCGAGCGCTTTATAATGAAATGAAGTTTGATGAAAAATTTGTTCAAGCTGCAACTTTAGAAGAAAAAATTAAATTATTTGAAGAAGCACAAATAGAAGAAGGCTCTAAATATAAATATCAATCGGCAATTATAGAGATGGTTGATGAAAAAGATTACGAACTAAAATTAGAGCTAGCTGCTAAATACAAAACAGATTATCTTTTTGAACAGATTATAGTTGGTATAAAAGATCCTGTTATTAGAATGTCTATGATTAATAAATACAGTCCTAATTTTGAAGGTAAATTTGCTGAAGAAATTAGTGAATATATTTTTACACTACCTTCTTTAGAAGAAAAGTTAAATGTATATAACCAATATAAATCTCATTATACTTATAATCTTGGTAGATTTACAGAATATTTCATTGCATCTGTTTTAAGTGATGATAAAGTTTCTCTTACTGAAAAAATGAGTTTTTTAGAAAAGATGCCTGTAGAAAATTTAAGTTTAAGAACAAAAGATAATATTTCTTTGCTTATTACGAATTTAATTAGAGAAACAAAAGATATTAATACAAAAATTAAATTTTATAATGTTTATAGTAAGATTGATTTTTATAATAGTTTTTATTTTATGCAAGAACATATTCCAGAGCTTATTAATGATGTAAATTATAGTACCGAAGATATTAAACCACTTTTTGATATTGTTTTTACATCTGATTTTTATTTAGAAAAAGTAGTTAGAAATACAAATGTAGATGTTATTTTAAGGGTAGCAGAATTAGTTTCTCAAAAAATAAGTGATAGGATGTCATCTTCGCTAGAAGATGCATTTGAAGTTAAATTTATAGAACTTAATAATCATCCTGATGCTATAAATATTAAAAGTGAAATTATAAGAATGTTTATTTCAAAGGAAAAATGCATGCAACTAATTAGTAATTTAGTTGAGCATCTTAATTTTGATGAAAGAAAAGCCTTTTTAGAAAAATTTGGTAGTTATCTTAATAGAATTAATCATTTAGATGTTTTAACATATAATCTTTTTAATGATATATCAGGTATGAATGAAGAAAACATTAAAAATATTATTGATTATTTGTTAAAGTGGATAAAGGCAAATTCAATTTCAGTTAGTGTTGTTTCAAAAATACTTCGTGATATTATTTTAAAAGATACTAGTTTTTCTCAAATGATTGTTGATAATTATTTAAAACAAATGGAAGAAAGAAATGATGCTTATTATATGATAATTAATGCATTATTAATAACAGGCTATGATTTTAATAAATTAAGCTTATTAATTGATGCCAATATTAAGAAACATTCTAATGCTATATCTTATATAATTGGTGATAATTTAAAGGCGGGAGAAGACCTTGATAAATTAGCTTTAAAATATTCGGAATATTTTTTACCAGACGATTGGGAAAAAGCTTTAATTAATACAGTTAAATATGATAACAATAAATATAAAACAGTAATGGATTTTGTAAGAAGATATCTTCTTTCAAGTAAAAGGCTTACAACATTTCAAATAAATAAATGTATTGATTCAATCTATAAAAGTTTAAATGATGATGAAAAAATCGCAGTATTAGAATTTAAAATAAGAGATGTTAATAATGTTAATATTGATGTAAAAGAAGAAGAAAAAACAAGATATCAAAAATTACTTTCTGATATTAGTCAAATGAAAACAGATTTACAAAATAAATTGATAGAAAGCTTAGGAAAAGCTCAAGATCTTTCTGTTGCTTTAGCTGAAGAAATTATGGATATTTGTGATCAAATAAGTAAATCAAATTCATCAGAATTAAGAAGACTTGAAGATGAGGTTATTTCATCTTTGCTTGGTTTAGAAATTGGCAAGATGAAAGAAGCTTTAAAAGAAATTGAAGAAACATTTTTAAAAAACAACCTGCCAACAGTGGGTAAAATATATAAAGTATTTGAAATAATTCATAAAGATAAATCTCTTTTTTCAGCACAATCTCCTGTGTTAGGACAATATAATAATAAAAATCATGGTCCTATTATGCAAAAAATTATTTTGTTTCATGACGTTTTAAAAGCATCGATATATTCTAATAATAGGTCACTTATAGAATATTTAAATACAATTATAGAGGGTAATAAAGTTTTAGAAGATATTAATGAACAAAGAAAATCTTTTGATGATTTAAGCTTGCAAGAACAAGAATTATTATCAAGTTATTTAAATCATGTTATATCTTTATATAATCATGGTGCTTATGGAAAAAATAAGCAAGTATCTTTATCTGGTGATATAGCAAATGATGTAAAAGAAATACTAAAATTATATTCAACAGCGGATATTAAAGAACTTCCTGATAGAATAGTTAGCTTATATGCTAATGTTCTTGATTTAAAAACAGCTCAAGAGTTAAAAGATGCTATGGAAAAAAGTGTTATTGAAGCTAGTAAAAAAGGTGCTATTCTTGCCCAAAATGGCCAAATAGAACTTAAACAAGGTGATTTTATTAAAGGTATTGGTAGAAATGTAGAATATATTGGTGGTATGCTTCAAAATGGTATTTTATGTAAAGAATTCCTAGGTTCCAGTGCTGATAGTGATGCAACACCACTTGATACTGATTTATCACGCATTAGTGAAGATTGTCCTTCTTTAAATAAATTACAAGGAGTAGCAGCAAGTGCCTATGGTCCAATATTTATAATATTAAAAAACAGTGATAAATTACAGTATACAGAAAAGAATAAAGAATATCCTTATGATGGTAAGAAATATGAAATATTTAAAACCGGAGTAATGGGACAAGATCATTATGGAATAAGATCTGGTTTTCCATCAACTATGATTGATTATTTTATTACTCAATCTGATGATAAATCTACTTCTAGATTAAAACATGAAATTGTTATGAATGGTTTTTACATTCCTGTTGTAGATGGTACAGGAAAAGTTATTTTTCCCTATGAAGAATATTTGTTTAAATCAAGTAAGATGCAAGGTCTTTCTTATTATGGTAAAGGTGATGAATATGAATTTGCTTCTGAACTTGATAATTTTAGTGTTACAAGTAGGGCTCTTGATGTTCAAAAAAATATTGAAGAAGTTGGAAAGATAAGAAATACTATTATAAAGCTTATGCAAGATAATGGTTTAAACATAATCCTTGGCAGAGGAAAAGATATGTCAAAAGGCGTAATGGAATTGATTGATACTGGTTCAACTGGAAGAGGAACTAATAAAATGGATGATTTTGATTTTGACTTTATTATAAGATTAGATCGTCAAGATTATTTAAATAAAAATATTAGAGATAGTATTGAAGAAAAACTAAGAAAAGCTTTTCCAGGTATGATAGTATCTGGTGATAATGTTCGTGAACATAAAATGAAATTAAATGTTGATGGCAAGGATATAGAATTTAAAATTGATATCTCATTTATTATGAAAAATGATAAACTTGCTTATTCTACTGATGAATGTATTAAAGATAGACTTTCTAATATTAAAAAACTTGAACCAGAAAAACATGAGAAAATTCTGCAAAATATTATTTTAGCTAAACAAATTTTAAAAGGAGCTTATAAACCTAAACATGCTGGTGGTGGAAAGGCTCAAGGTGGACTTGGTGGGGTTGGAGTTGAAAACTGGATTTTACAAAATGGTGGTTCTTTAGAAAGAGCAGCAAGAATATTTTTACTAGCGGCAAGTCAATCACTAAATTTTGATGGTTTTTGCTCAAAATATCAAGTTTGGGATTTTGGTGAAAATCATTTACATTTTAATAAAGAAGATAAATATATGCATGATGAATTTATAAGTAATAATATGAGTCCTGAAGGTTATGAAAAGATGAAAGTAGCTTTAAAAGAATATTTAAATACTTTAGATAAAAGAAAAACAGAAGAAAAAGAAGAAGAATTATCGGAAGTTCATCAAAGATAAAAAAGGTTTTAAAAAAACCTTTTTAAATTGTATAAAATAATAATATATGATATTATTTTAATGGTGATAATATGAAAGTAATAGTAAATTTTCTAAAAGGAACTTTTTTCTCAATTTGGGTAATAATTGCTATATTAACAACAATATGTTTACTTGCTTATAATGATTATAAAGTAAGTGTGTTTGGTGATTATACTTTATTTATTGTTGATAATGATTCTTTAGAACCTAATTTCAAGAAAAATGACATAGTGATTGTTAAAAAAGGAAAAGAAACTGATTATAATATTGGTGATTATCTTTTCTTTTATATGGGTAATAAAGAAATTAAAAGTTTTATTAATCTTGGTCAAGTAACAATGATTGATAGAGTTGATAGAGCAGAAGATTTATTTACTTTTGATACACTAAATGTTTCTTATGGGAATATCATGGGTGGTGCTAATGGAGCAATTGTTTGGCATAAAATAGGGCTTATATTAAGAATTGTTGAATCAAGATGGGGATTTATGTTTATCATTATTCTTCCTACCTTGTATTTAGTAGTATATCAAATATACGGTATTGCTTTAGAAGTTAAAAAAGAAAGTAAGAAAGAATTAAGTCGTGAAGAAGAGGAAAATTAAAATTCAGTTATGGATAATTTTCATAGTATTTTTTATACTAACTTTTCTTGTTGTTTCTAAATCATATGGTTTATTTGAAAAAAACGCTCAAGGAGATTCTGATTTTCCAATAGGAAAATGGGTAATTAAATTAAATAATAAAGATATATCGGTTGGTCAAAGTCAATCATTTACAGTTACCACGTTTACTTATACTCCTTCAACTACAATTGAAGATGGATATATAGCTCCAGGAAGAAGTGGTTATTTTGATGTATATCTTGATGCAACACTATCAGAGGTTGCTGTAAGATACGATATAACAATTGATACACAGGTTAGTTATGCTGATAATATAATATTTAGTGTAACTCCTGGTGTAGGTGGAACTGCTATTCAAACAGGTCCTCAAACATATTCTGGGGTAGTAACTCTTGAAGATATTGAAGATGATAAAATAATTGATTTTCGAATAAATGTGGATTGGCAAGATGATATAAATTATGATGATCTTGATTCAGAGTTGGGAACAATTGTTGGAGCTGGCATAGTAATTCCTGTTACAGTACACGTTATTCAGTATCTAGGAGAAACAATAACACCTTATGTAGCACCTTAAATAGAAAAAGGAATAAAAAGTGAAAAAAGTAGTAAAAAAAGCAGTAAAAATTACACTAGATTTATTAACTTATGCAATCTTTGCATTACTTCTTTTTGTGGCTGTAATAAAGTTTGATACTATTTTAAAAAAAGATAATAAATATGTATCATTACTAGGTTATTCAATTTTTAATGTTGCAACAGGTAGTATGTCTCCGGCAATTAATCAGGATGATATTATACTTGTTAAATCTCATAAAGATTATTATATTGATGATATTATTACTTATAAAAAAGGTGATGATTTTATAACACATCGTATAATTGATATTAATGAAAATGGTTTTGTTACCAAAGGTGATGGTAATAATGCAATTGATGGAACAATAAAAAAAGAAATTGTCATTGGTAAAGTTGTTAAAATATTTGTAAGAGCAGGAATATGGCAAAAAATATTAACTACTCCATCTGTTGTAGTAATGATTTTTGTAACTTTACTTCTTTTTGACTTAGCTTTTTCTTATAAGGGTAAAGAAGAAAAAATAGCTAAAGAAAAACTTAGTAAAGTTAGTAATAAAAAAATAAGAGAAGCAAGAAAGTATGATGATGCTCCAGAGCTAAGTGAAGAAGAAATTATTAATTTATATAATAAGTTAGAAAAATCAAAACAAGATAAAGATGTTATTTTAAAAAGAAAGGAAGAAGAGTTTATTGATTATACAATAAGACTTGATTTAAAAGAAATTCAAAAAGAGATAAATATAAAGATGCGTGAAGGTGATAAAGATGATAGCTGAAAAATTTTTTAGTATCTTTGATAAAAAAAGATTTTCTTTTATAGTAAAGATAAGTCTAATTATCATATTTTTAGTTATTATTATTAATATCATTGGCTTAACATATTCAAGATATTCATCAACAGCAGAAATGTATGCAACTGCTCAAGTAGCCTTCTTTGTAGTTGGTCAAACAACTGAAGAGCAAACAATTACTTTAGATGGTCTTGTTCCTCGAGCAGAAAAATACTTGTATACTATTAATGTTAATAATTTTAAAGCAGGTAAAAGAGCTAATGTTGATTTGAAATATACAATTACCTTTAGAACAACAACCAATTTACCTCTTAGTTATGAAGTAATTAGAAATGAGGTTTATTCTCCAACAGCAACTGATATAATTACATCAAGAGATCTTGAACTTGATGAAGATGTATATTATCAAGTGCTTTCTACTACTGGAAATAGAACTTTTCTTCATAGCGCAAATGAAACTGATCAATACACAATTGTTGTAACATTTCCAGTTGAACACAAAGACTATCCAGATAAATATCAAGGAAAAATAGAGATGATATCAGTAACAGTATCAGCACAGCAAATTGTTTAAAAAAAGAAAGGAGCTAATGTGAAAAAAATATCTAGAAGAAAAAAAATAATTATTACTTTTTTTGTTGTCCTTTTTATTCCGATTAGTATTACTTTTTCTAAATATGTATATGATTTTATTAATTATTATATTATTCCAGCAAAAAGCTTCTTTTTTTCAAGTGATAAATTAAAAGTAGGTGGTGTTAATTACGGCCTTAATAACTGGGGTGGAGTAGGTAGTTTTGAAATTCAATTTGACTTAAATAATCATAAGAATAACTTACTTACATCTGATTTAGATATATCTTATGAAGTAAATTATACTTGTAGTACTGATTTGCAGTGTTCAATTAGTAGTTCAAGCGGAATTATTTATAAAGAGGAACTTACTGATACATTTGTGCTTACTGCAGTTCCTTTAAGAGCTTTTAATTCTGGTGAATCAGTAACAATTAATATAACAGCATCTTCTACTGCCCCATATGTTAAAACTTTATCAGCTACCTATACATTAACTGTAGGTAAACAAGGAATAGAATATGAAATAGTTGATAATGAAGGTCAGACATATTTAAATTTTATTATTACTAACTCAATTGATAGTTATAAATGTATTGTAGCAACTGGTTCATATAATGTTGGTGATGAAATATCTATTGAAGAATATAATAGTCTTTCTCCAGCAGATCAAGCTAATTTTGCATCAGCAGTAGTAACTTTATCTTTTAACCCAGCTGATGTTATTATTGATACAACAACTGATATATTAAATAACTCTCAAAAAACATATACTGTATATAATGGTATTTCTTATGTTAGTTCGATAACCTTTGGTGTTGATGCTGTAAGTACTACTAAAATAAGATTTTATAAAACAGATGTAGATAATGATTATACATATCCAGTAGTAACGCCAACACCAATTATTACATTTAGTGTTGTATAGGAGGGTAAAATGGACAGTGTGATAGAAAAATATATAAAATTTATTAGAAATTTTTTAACAAGTTACTATAAAATTGTTTTAGGAAATAAATATGATCCTAAACTTGTAATGCCTTTCGTAGATAAATATATAGCTGTTAGATATTATGATAATTCATCTTATTCAAGAGAGACTAAATTTATTGAAAGAATTAATAAAGATTTGCGTTTGGTTGCTAAAGATTTATTAGAACAAAATGAAAAAAAAGCTGAAAGTATTAAAAATATCTTTGCTTTAATGGGATATATATTATACATTGATGAGGCAATTGAATATTCTAGTTTAAATGTTTTATTTAAAACATTATTTAATGATCAAATTATTAAACTTAAATATACTGATGATGTTAAAGAAACTTTAAAAGAACTTGTTAAAAATTTTATCGATGAAAAAAAGAAGTTTAATAAAATATTTGTTATTAAAGATTTTGAGCTTACTGAAAAAAGATATCGCCGTAATTTATATTTTGTTGATATAAATCAAAATTGTAATATAAAATTATATAGCGATTATGCAATAGATAAAGCTTATTCTAGTGTTGTAGTTAGTGAAAACAAATATTTATTAATGTATCATATGGTTGCTTTTAAAGCTTTAAATGATGTTATAAATCTTGATTATAAAAGAAAATATGTCGTTCCTTTTCCAACAACTTTATTTAATAAACCAAAAAAGATAAATAGATATTTAAAAGTATTAGAATCTCCTTTGTTAAAACCAAGAGTAAATCTTCATATTACTTATCAAACTTACTTAGAAAATCAAAAGCAAATTGAAAATTTTATTAGTGATGGTTATAGCATTTGTGTTACTTTAGATGATTTTTATGATAACAATTTAGAAGTTTTAGTATTATTTTCTTTTGTTTTTATATATGAAAAATATGATTATTATGATATGATTACAGATAGTAAGGATAGTATAAACACAACTATTGTTACTTTATAGAGGTTTAGGATGAATACATTTTTTAAGTTTTTATACGAATTTTTATCCCAATTTTTCTCTGGCTTTGGTACGATGGTAAAAGGCATTTGGAATGGAATTATTAAAATATTTAATATTTCTAGTTATATAAGTATTACTAATCGCTATAAAGCTGATTTTGGTATTGGTGAATGGGTTTTATTTGGTATTGCTTCTTTAATATTACTAATTTTAGTAGTAGCTTTTGTTTTACTGATATTTTTTATTGTCCGAAGATTACTTAGATTTAGAAAAACAATTGTTGAACAAGAATCCCTTCTTGCAGAAATAGGTGAGTTAAATAATAAAGTTGCTTCTTTAATTCAAGAAAAAGAAGATATTTTAGCTATGAAAGTATCACAACTTGGTCTAAAACCAGGAGAATCATCAACCGAAGAACCTTCTGGTGAAGGAGAAGATTCTGGTGTTGATCAAACAACTGATATTCGTTTTTCAAAACTACATGATGTTGATTTAATGTTTAAAGATTATAAAATTCAAAATTATGGTAATACATTTACACTTTCAGAACTAGTTGAATTATTTAGAAACTTTGCTGCTGGAAAACTTCGTTTATACTATACAACCGAAATGATCCGTTTATTTATATCGGCTTTAGCATCAACAAAACTTGTTATCTTGCAAGGTATTTCTGGAACAGGTAAAACATCACTTGCTTATGCTTGGGGAAAATTTTTAAAACATGATTCATGTGTTGCATCAGTTCAACCATCATGGCGTGATAGATCAGAATTAGTTGGATATTTTAACGAATTTACGAAAAAATTTAATGAAACAGATATCTTAAAAACTTTATATGAAGCTGGTTATACTGATGATATTTATACTGTAATACTGGATGAAATGAATATTTCACGTGTTGAGTATTATTTTGCAGAAATGCTATCTATTCTAGAAATGCCTAATAAAGATGAATGGATAGTTGAAGTTGTATCATCTGCTTGGGCAAGTGACCCTAAAAAGTTAAAAAACGGAAAATTACAAATACCCCCAAATGTATGGTATATTGGAACAATTAATAACGATGACTCAACCTTTATGGTTACTGATAAAGTTTATGACCGTGCTATGCCACTTGATATAAATGATAAAGGTAAGGTCTTTGAACCAGATGATGTTCCCGGTCAAGATATTAATTACTCTTATTTAAATGAACTATTTGTAAATGCTATTGCCTCAAATGAAATAACTGAAGAGACTTTAGCTAAAATTGAGGAAATGGATGATTATGTTATTAAACATTTCCGTATTGCTTTTGGTAACAGAATTGTTTCTCATATGAAAAAGTTTGTTCCTGTATTTGTTGCCTGTGGTGGAGATGAAATAGATGGAGTAGACTATTTTATAGCAAGAAAAATATTACGTAAATTTGAACAATTAAATATTTCTTATATTAGAGATGAAATAGATGGTTTTGTTGAGTTTTTAAATAAAACTTTTGGTACTGGTAAAATGAAAGAATGTATTGAATATGTAACAAGACTTAAGAAAATGAGTTAGAAAGGAATAAAAAAGGCATGGATGAACCTAAGGTATTTTCCCTGTATAATGAATCTGACCCTAATAGAGTAGCATCTTTTAGTGGTCATGTTAATTCAGAATATGTTGTAGAACACACTGAAGAAAATCTTGAGGTTGATTTTTCATGGCTTGATTTAATGGAAGAGACTATTCCTTATTTAGATAATATCTTAAGAAATCCTAATCGTTTTATTGTTAATGAAGAAGAGATAGTTAATGTTGAAAAAGCACGTAGAATAACAGTTGAAAGCATTAAACATTTATCTAAACATACTAACTTTATTCAAGAAATAAATGATAAAGGAGAAGTAAAACCATCAAAAATTCTTAATATCAATAAAGATGAAAGTTATAATACTTATGAAAACAGAGTAATATATACTTTAATTCAAAACATGAGACTTTTTGTTGATTTTAAGAAAAGAAACCTAGTAACATCTTCGTATTCAAAAGCTGCTAAAAAATTTGAGTACAGTGGCTCTAGTAGAGTAGCTGGTGAGAATATTAATATTAATGTTGCTATGGAAAGTAAAAAAAATGCTACTAAAGAAGTAAAAAGTTCATCAGGCCTTACAGTAGATGAAAGAATTGCTAAACTTGAAATGCATATTTCAGATTTAACTAACACTTCAGTATATAAAACGCTTGCTAAAGAACACGTAGCAAAAGTAATACCGCCGGTTAAGAAAACTAATTTAATTTTAAAAAATACTAACTTTCAGTACGCAATGAAATTATGGAATTTTTTAGCTGAGTTTGAAGATAAACAAAATAAAGCTGTTAAAGATAGAAAAACATATAAAGATAATAAAGTTGTAAAAAACTTATTTGATGATGTCTTTTTACTTAATTATTTAGTTGTAAATAGTTTAGATGAAAAAAGCACTAAAACAAAACTTGATAAAGAAACTGTTGAAAGAGTTACTAATAACATGATTAATAAAATAGTTGAGTTAAATGTTGATATGCCTGCTGAACAATTAGAGGGTATTATTGGTGATAAAATAGCAATTATTAAAAATAAAAAAATGGCCTCTATTGGTGAGGTTGAAAACTTATTTAATAGTAAAATACAAAGTGCACTTAGTAAAATTATTAATTTTAAATTTGAGGGATAGTTATGAAACTTATTAAGAAGATATATGATAATAAAATCTTAAAAAGATTATATGCTTTTGTAAAAGTAATTATTACAATCTTTTTGTTAATGGTTTTATTTATTGTAGTATTACAAAGATTTTCTAATAATAATATAACTATTGGGGGAATTAGAATATTTTGTGTTATTTCAAGGTCGATGTCACCTCAATATGAAATTGGCGATATTTTAATTACTAAAAAGGTGCCTGCTCAAAGCCTTGAAGTTGATGATGTTGTAACTTATGTTGGTAATAAAAATGATTTTGAAGGTGTTGTTATTACCCACAAAATTATAAGTAAAACAACAAGAGATGGTAAATATTATTTTATAACTAAGGGTATTGCAAATGAAACATCTGATCCAGAAATATCTTACGATCAGATATATGGTAAAGTAGTTTATAAATCATTTTTCGTAAGCGCTATCAGTAGATTAATGAGTAATATGGTAGCATATTATATTATTTTTACTGTAGTTGGTCTTATTGTTTCTTTTCAAATTGTTAGAATAGTTTTCCAAGCAAGAGAACAGGAAAGTGATGATGATGAAGAAGAAGAGAAATAAGTATCAAATCATTTGGAGTATCGTTAAAAAGAAAGTTAAACTCTCACACATTATTTTGTTAATAATACTTTTAATAAGCAATACTTTTGCTTGGTTTATATATAATGAAAGAGTTCAAGGTAGCATTGATGTTCAAGTAAGAGGATGGAGAATTCTTATGGAAAGTGAAGATCAACAAATAACTGATTATATAGATATTATTGTTGATAGTATTTATCCAGGAATGGAAAATTATTATAAAAGTATTGAAATTCAAAATCAAAGTGATATATCAGCAACAATTAGATATACCATATTAGAAGGAAATATTCTTGATTATTCCTTTAAAACAGTTGAAGGAAGACTAGAAGCAGGAGAAAGCCCCGTGTCAGGTGATTTATCTAGTGCTGCAATGATATATGAACTTGAACATAATTATCCTTTTAAAATAACTTTTTCTTTAACTAATAATATTTTAGAAGAACATTATGGAACAGCTACATTTGCAGTGTTAATTAACTGGTTATATGAGGGTGGTAATGATGTTGCAGATACTACATGGGGAAAAAACGCATATAATTATAAAGAGCTTAATCCTACCTTACCTTCGATTAATTTAAAAGTAAAAATATATATAACCCAAGAAGAAGGCGGTTAGTAAAGGAGAAAATATGTATAATAAAAATAGAAAATATTTAAAAGATGGCAAAAAATCTCGTTATTTGTATCACTAATTATTAGTGTTATTTTGACAATATTATCAATTTTAGATAGTTCACATTATTCTTCGATTAAATTAATATTAAATGGTATATCATGGTTTATTTTTGGATTTATGCTAGTTGGTTTTTCAAAATTTAATACTAACTATTATGAAGAGTTAATGCAAAAAAACGCCAAAACATAGATTTAAGTATTTAGATACCTTTTATTATGAAATGTTTGATGAAGAAGGACGTCGAAATGTGATTGAACATCACGTTATTCAAGATCTTGATTCAAGAAAAATATATGCAATTAATGGTCATAATTCAAATGCTTTAATTCAAATAATGGGTTCTAAAAAATCATTAGTAAAGTTTAATACTGAAAAAAACATATTTAAAAATCAAGAAAAAGCAAATTTTAATGATGAGGGATCTTTTTGGAT
This sequence comes from uncultured Mycoplasma sp., assembly GCA_964345805.1. GTDB lineage: Bacteria > Bacillota_I > Bacilli_A > RF39 > UBA660 > UBA6448. The sequence continues at coordinate 243 of CAYFSK010000018.1, read as the reverse complement.
AGGTGAAGAATTAAATTGTTATCAAACTTTTGATAACTTTGTATTTGAAACACTTGATGGTGATATAACAGTAAAGGCAAGAGAAATAATTAATATAAATCCTGAAAATGATATTTCTTTATTAAGTGAAGCTACCTTTATTTATGGTTATGCAAAGTTTGATACAAAAGAAGAAACGATGGATAAATTGATGTGAACCCTATTTAGTAGACATGAATAAAAAAACGGTATATTAAAAAGAGA
>CAYFSK010000017.1:0-17531 GCA_964345805.1 uncultured Mycoplasma sp. | reverse complement strand
TCTGCAGTAGTAATTGTTAATTCAAGATCGTCTGTTGATGACGTTAAAAAAACAGCTGCAGATCCAGATGTAGTAGCCTCTAGACTAGATTTAGCGGAAGTTTGTGTTGTTGTAGCAAAATAAGCAAATGTTGCACCAATAACAGAAACAAGCAAAACAGCAATCGCTATAATGGTTAACAGAATATAATTTTTCTTTTCCATATGTGTTTTGGTCTCCTCTCTTATTATAAATATACCATTTAGGTTTTATATAATCAAGTCTAAATTGCTATTTTTGTAAAGAAATTTAACACTATTAATTGTAAAATATAAAATTTAATAAAAATATATTATACTTCTTGAATAACAGCTATTATCATTGGGTTACATTCTGTTTCAGAATACAAATATTTACCTAATTCTTCGCGTATCTGTACTTTAATTAAATTATAATCAACATAAGTAGGAGTAATATTACTAACTATTATTTGTTCACATATCTTTTTAATTTCTTCAATCATACTTTGAGAATCTTTGACATATATAAAACCCCTTGTAGTAATTTCCGGACCACCAATAATTACTTTTTCTTTTTTAGATATAGTTGCACTTACCAGTACTATTCCATTCTCTGATAATATTTCTCTATCTTTAATAACAAGATCTCCTATATCATCACTACTTTTTCCATCAATAAAAATATCATCAACTTTAACACGTTCAAAATTATCTAAAAGCTTTTTATCTTCGATAGTAACAATATCACCATTTTGTTTTAAAATAATATTTTCATTTGGAATACCAAGGTCTGATGCAACATTAGCATTTCCTACCATATATCTATAATCGCCTTTTACAGGCATATAAAACTTAGGATTGATTAATTTTATCATTAACATTAAATCTTCTTTTGATGCATGTTGTAAAATAGAATAATTATTTGGAATATCTACTACATTACATCCAAATTTAGCAAGTTCATTTTCAATCTTAACAAATATTTTTTCACTACTATCATATTTAGGTTCTGCAAACACAACCGTATCAGTAGGTAATAATTCAATAAATTTATCATATTTATTTAATATTTTACTTATATTTGCATATGGAGATTGTCTATCATCACTTATAAGTATTAAAGCATTATCATCTTTTAAATTAGATAAATCTCCTATTTGGTTTTCTTCTATAGTTAAATATTTATTTTCAATAGAATAATTAATAACATTTTGTAATTTCTTACCCATAATAACAATTTTACGATGAGTTGATGCAGCACTATTAAATATTTCATTAATAGTATATAAATGATCTGGTAAAACACTAAATATTATTCTTTTTTCATTATGTTTAATTACATCTTTAAAAAAGCCTTCAAGTTTATGTTTCGGAGAAGTATGACCATTTTTTTCTGCAAAGACAGATTCACATAATAAACATAATACTCCTTGCTTTCCAACATAAGCTATTTTACCTAAATCGCTTTCATAAGCATTCTTCATAGATGGATCAATTAAAAAATCACCTGTATAACAAATAGCTCCATCTGGAGTATTTATAACATACATAACCGAATCAGGAGCACTGTGTGATACTGATATTGGAAAGATAGATATTTTATCAAAATTAATTTTTTTATGTGCTTGTATTTCAATAATATTACTTTCTTTTACCCCATCTTCAATCAAACAAAATTTAGTAAACTTTGTTGCATATATTTTAATATCGGGCATTTGAACTATTAAATCACTTACACTTCCCATATTTTCTTGATGACCATGGGTAATAAATAACCCTTTAACTTTCTTTTTATTTTTTATTAAATAAGAAAAGTCTGGAATAATATAATCAATTCCTAAAAGATTTCCAGTTGCATACTTTAAACCACAATCAAAAACAAAAATATTATCATCTATTTCTATAACATAACAATTTTTACCGCTTTCATTTAAGCCGCCCAAACCAAAAATTTTAATTTTACTCATTTTATCACCCTCGTTATTTTTAAAGTTTTCTTGGTAAGAAGATTATAACAAAAAAATAAAGTAAAATCAATCAAATAAAAAACAGATTCATCTGTTTTCTATCCAATTCTTTGTTTAATTATCTCTATTCCTCTTTTAGGATCATTAAACAAAATGCTATATAACATTTTATCTTTCCTAAGTTCATTAATAAAACTAATCTCTTCTTTTGTTAAAGTATGATATTTAGGAATCTTTTCATTACTTATTTCAACAACAACATCACTTCCAAATAAATAATTAGCATCTACTCCAAGTAAATACATAAGTTCAATAACTGTTTCAAGCTTAGGATTTCTCATTTCCTTTTCATATAAACTAATTGAGCTTTTAGAAAGACCTAATTCTTTTGCTAAATCAGCTTGTGTAAAATTATTCCTAATTCTTGCTTGTCTTAATCTTGAGCCTACAATCACTATTTACCACATCCAACTAAAGTATAGATAACTTAAAATAACTTTTGTTAAATGTTTACCGATTGTAAACTTATTTTAAATAAAAAACAGTTTTAATAAACTGCTTATTAATTAAGTTTAAATGTTATTGTTTTTCAAAATCATAATATGATTTTGTGTTCATATTAGCAACATCTAAGAATGTATTATTTCTAAGAATAAATCCAAACCATGGTGATATAGGTTTTGTTATTGTTTGTTCTTCACCATCTAAGATAAATTTATCATAATTGATATAAAATACTACAAAATTACTTTCATCATACATTTCATTTCTATCAAAAGTATTTTGCAGTTCATCTTTTGTAACTCCATATTCACTTAAATTTTCAGTAACAAATTTAACAGCATCTTTACCAATATAGAATTTATATTCTGCTGAAAAATAGTTATCATTATGAACTCCTTCTTCTTGATACCAATCAAGTCTATTGCTTGTAAGTATAAGTTCAGAGCCATCACCACATAACCATCTTGTGTTAGCAACTAACATACTATTTTTTGGTTCTTTATTTTCTTCTTCTTTTAAATAATTACTAAATATATTGTTTTCTGGAGTACTACTACTATCTTTAAGACCACCAACTGCTAATGCTAATAATATGAGCAAAATAAGTATTCCCCCAGCCACACCAAGAGCAATAAATAAATCTTTATTTTTATTAGCTGGTTTACTTACTGGATTTTGATAATTGCTTGGCATTTGAGATACTTGATTATTTACCGGTTGCTGATTTAGATTATTTTGGTTTGCTACAACCACTTGAGCTCCACAATTTCCACAAAAATTTTCATTTTCATTTAATAAAGCTCCACAATTTTGACATTTCATTTTATTATTCTCCTCTATTATTAAGTTAGCATAATTATTAATTCTTTACAATATTTAAACTTTCTTTTACATTTATGTATACACATTTAAAAAGCAGTTTACTCAACTGCTTTCTTATTAGTCTTTTTATTATTCTTTTCATTTTCTTTATTTACTTCTTTTTCTTCCTTTGGTTTTGCCGATGATAAAAAAGTTACTCTTTCTGCTACTACTTCTGTTACATAATGAACTTTTTTATTTTCATCTTCATAGGAACTTGTTTGAAGTCTTCCTTTAATACCAATAACATCTCCTTTTTTACAGTATTCTGCTGTTGATTCGGCAATCCCATTCCATAGAACACACCTAATAAAGTCAGTTTCATATATCCCTTCAGTATTTTTATAATTTCTAGTAACTGCAACATTTACGGAAGTAATTTTCTTTCCTTCAACCAAAGTTGATACGCTAGGATTATCTGTTAGTCTTCCAACTAAAACAACGTTGTTCATTTATCCTCCTTTCTAGCTGAATATATCACTATACTTAAACAAAAACAAAAATGAGATATTTAATTTTGTACTATCAAAATTAAAAAAGAAACCATCAATATTTAGTTTCTCTTTATTAAAATTACTTATTTATTTAAGTTTTATTAACGCTAAATCACTATATAAGTTATTTAAATTATATAATATTAATATATCATTAATATTATTTTCATCAATAAATGTACTTACCTTATCATTATAATATCTCATATCAATTACATATACATATTTATAATGATTAACCACAAATGGAACAAAGGCATTAGCATAACTATTTTTAATAATTAAAATACTATTATCATCTTTAATATCTTCATTAGTTATTTTAATTAAGGCATGATTATTATCAAGAAACATTGCATACTTATCTTTTTTATTTAAATAATCAAAATTATATAAACTATTTTCTATTTTCTTTTCAAAAACATATTCAACTTTTAGGCTATTGTTTTTTTCATAAATATAAATATCTTCTTTTTTAGCAAGTCCATATACTTTAGATGCTGATGTTCCAAGAAAGCTATCACTAACCTTTTTTATGTTAAAATAATCCTCTTCATAATAAGGAATTCCTTTTTTAGTAAAATAATATACATATGCTTTATATGCTCCTTTAGAAGTCCAGTGGTGATCTGTTTTATAATATAAATCATTATTTTTATTTTCTTCTAAAAAGAAATCTATTAAATTAATATTATTTGTTTTAATATTTTCGTATAAATACTTTATTTCTTTTTCTTCATCAAGACCATTATATCTTATTATTTTATCATTATTAATTAAGGTAGAATCAGGCACTATCATTAAATCTATATTAGGATATTTTTCACTAAAATTATTAATTACATTAAATAAATAAGTCTTATTTTGATTATCATTAAAACTAGGTACTAAATAACTATCTTTTCCTATATAAATATCATTTATATATGTTTTTCCGCTTGCTTTTTCTAAATTATTTTTTAATGATATAAAGTTTTTACGATATGGAAAGTGATCTGCTAAAAATAAATTCAACTTTTTTATACTAAATTTTTCTAAATAACGATTTTCTTCATATGAAAAAACCTCTTTTTTACTAATAATTAAATTAAAAAGAAAAAAGATATTAATTATAAATATAATTATGATAAATATTTTATTAATCTTATTTTTCATAATATCTCCTTAAAAAGCATTATATAAAAATGGTGAAAAAGAACCACTTACTATATAAGCTATTGTTATTATATATAAAACAATTAAAAATATATTTACTATTACTAACATATGATTGTTATTAAATATCTTTTTTATTTTATCAGGCATTTTTAAACATAAAATAATACTAAGAGTAAGGAGTAAAAGATTTTCTTTTAAATAAAATAATACATTTACTTTTGAAAAAGAAGTAAACATCTCTTTAATAAACATAATCATATCACTAAAACTACTGATACTAAAAAAGATATAACCAATTAATACTATAGATATAACATAAAAATGTTTTAATGCTTTAGGCAATTTATTTAAAATGTTTTTTAAAAGATATTTTTCTATTATTAATATAATTCCATAATATAAACCCCATATTATAAAATTAATGCTTTTACCATGCCAAATACCTGTTAATAACCAAACTGTCAAAATATTAATAATACATCTTACTATATTAACTCTATTGCCACCCATTGGAATATATATATACTCTTTAAAAAAGTTTGATAAACTCATATGCCATCTTCGCCAAAAATCACTTACTGTTGTTGCAAGATAAGGATAATTAAAGTTCTCTTTATATTCTATTCCTATCACGTTACCAAGACCTATAGCCATATCCGTATATGATGAAAAATCAATATAAAGTTGCAAACCAAAAACAATTAGACAAAGTATATTTAAAATAAAACTCTTATTTAAATCTCCCATCATAGCTGTATATAAAAGTCCAAGATTATCCGCAACTAATACTTTTTTAATAAGTCCCCAAATAAATCTTTTAAAACCATTTAAAATATCATCTGTATTAGGATTTAAATAACTAATATTTTTGTTTATATCACCATATCTTGTAATGGGTCCCATTGTAACATGAGTAAATAAAGTAACATATAAAAGAAAGAAGAAAAAGTTCTTTTCAACATTTATCTTCTTTTTTAAAACATCAACAATATAACTTATGTTATTAAAAGTATAAAAACTTATTCCTAAAGGAAATAATACAAACGAAGTATATTTAAAAAATAAAAGCATTATAACATTAATAAACACTAGTATTATAGGAACTATCTTTTTATTAATTTTACTATATAATAAAGTTCCTAAATAATTTATTATTGATATAAAAACTATTAAAATAAAATTAAATAATCCACTATTTAAATAAAATATTAAACTAAATATTAAAACAATAATAAATCTATATTTCTTAGGAAATATATAAAATAATATTATAAATATTGGTAAAAATATAATTAAAAATAATAGACTATTAAAACTCATTAACTTATATGTTCCTTAACAACATCATAATAAGCATTATTATCATCACTCACTATATAAACAAGACAATTTCCAGCAGATGATTCAAATCTGTTTTTTATTTTTTCAACTGCTTCGGGAGAATATAGATTACTTTGATTTTCAAGCTCTTTAAACATATTATTCATTTGTTCTTTAATTTTATCTTTATTTTTTTTATTAACACAAATTAATGCATAAAAATCACCATTATTAAGACTACTTGCTTTGATTACTTTTTCTTCCATAAGATCTAAATTAAGCCCATAAATAATAGTAAGTTCTCCTTCATTCATATCATTCATATTAGTGTATTTTTCATCAAGAGAAATAGATGCTTTATTAATATCAAGACTAACCTCTTCATTACTTTTACATCCAGTTATTGCAAGCATAATTACTATAAGAAGTATTAAATATTTTTTCATTTTATAATCCTTTCTAAATCCAAATGTTTTATATATTGAATATATTTTTCTTTTCCATCTTCGTTTAAATGAAATCCACAATTTAGTATTCTGTCTGTACATTCAAAATATCTTTTATCTGCTAAACCTTTTTCATCTTTTAACTCATCTGCAAAATTAATAAAATTAATCTTATGTTTTCTACATAATTTAGCAACTTGATAATTATATATATTTACCGCAGGCATATGTACATCACTAACTGATCCATAATAAACAGGAAATGTTGCACTAAATATTAATTTAGTATCTTTGTAATTGTTCTTTATATTTAAAATTAATTTTTCTGTTTCTCTTATAACATCATCTTCTTTCATATGCATTGCTGTATTTATTCCTGTTGTTACTATTAAATATTTTGGTTTATATTTCTTTAAAGCATCATCAAGTAAATAACTTTTTTTATCAGCATATACTGTAAATGTTGCACTATTTATTTGCATAATATTTAAGTTATTCCTACCCCATGTTTGTGATGCACTAATATAATTACCATTTAAATGTAAGAATGTTGTATTACTGTCTCCTAAAAAAACTGTATCTTTAAAATAATCATATTCTTTTTCACCTGGTTTTAAAATAACTTCATCAAAATAACCTTTTAAATAAAACTTATCAACACTAGCAGTAAGTAAACTTTCATCAGATATTTCAACATGTCTTATTACTTTTTCTTTATTACCACTACTATCAGTTGCTTCATATATAACTTCATATTTACCTATTTTATTTTTTATATTATTAGTTACCTTTACTTTTATATCTTTATCATAATTATCAGTTACATTATAACCTTCTTCTTTATATTCTTCATTTAAATTAAGATATACTATATTTGGGCCATTTAATGTTATAACCGGTTTTTTATCATCTACAACTAAAACATCTCTTATTAACTTTTTAGTATATATGCCATATATAAGCTTATATTCTACTTTATACTCACCAAGTTTAGTTGTATCAATATTATTTTTCGTTTTTACATTATTAATTTTCTTATTAAAGACTTTTGCTATATATCCACTTTCACTATATTTTTCATTTATAGTAACATATACTTTTTTATCTCCAATTAACTTAAATTTAATAGTAAAATTACCTACAATTAAATTGCTTACGATGATAAATAGAAAAACTATTATTATAACAACTTTCTTTTTAAGTTTTTTTCTTCTTTTCTTCATATATCACCACTATAAAGATTTAATCCATTCATAGATATCTGGATATATAAGCCTATATCCATCAATATTAAGATGAAGATGGTCTGGTAAATATTCAGTAGTGTGAACTTTTAATATTTCACTATATTTATCATCAAATAAATCAATATATTTTATTTCCCATTTATTTAAAATATCTTTTGTTAAATCTACATATTTCTTATGATCATCATAAGTCCATCTTAAGCCTCTTTCAGTATAATTAGGAGCAAAATAAGATATTATATAACCTACTTTTGCATTTGGCCATTTTGTTGTAACTTCATTTATATAAAGCTCAAGTCCTCCAGCAAAGGTTTTAGGATCAAATAATGATGAATCTTTTCCACTAGATATTTCACCTAAAGGAGTTAAATAAATAACATCATTTATACCGCCTTGCATAATTATATAATCATAATCAGTAGAACTATGACTTTGAACTTGTGAAACTAACCATTTATTTGGATCATCATAAGTTGATACTCGATAATCACTTATTCCTGCATTAGTAACAAGATTAAAGTCATAATTATCTTTAATAAAATTTACCCAAGAATAATTATTTGTTATATGTCCATATGTAATTGAATCACCAAAAAAGATAATATTCTTATTTAAAGTTGGACTTATATCTTCTTTTTCTTTTGGCTCTACTATTTCATTATTGTTTGGTTTCTTATTTTCTTTATTACCTAAATATACATACATAACGCCTCCAGAAATAAGCAAGATAAAAAACATTATTATTATAAACTTTTTCATATATTCTCCTTTTTAATCATACAGCTGTAATCTAGCTTATTCTTTTAATAAACGATTAAGCTCAACAGCATATTCCATTGGTAAATTTTTTCTAAAATCTGATATAAAACCAAGAACAAATAAATCCTTAGCGCTTTTCTCTGTAAGTCCTTTACTTTGTAAATAAAATAGTTTTTCTTCGTTAATTTTTGATATGGTCGCCTCATGTTCAAGAATGCTAGAGTTGTTTAAACAAATATTATCTGGGTATGTATTTGACGATGATGTATCATCAAGAATAATTGTATCACACTGAACTTTAGCATAACTATTACTTGCATCTTTTTTTATCTCAACTTTACCACGATAATTACTTACTCCACCATCTTGACTAATTGATTTACTTAAAATATTACTATGCGTATTTTTACCAATATGAATCATTTTTGCTCCAGCATCAAGATATTGTCCTTCTTTAGCATAAGCAATACTAATTGAATTAGCCCTTGAATTATCTCCTTTTAAAATACATGATGGATATTTCATGGTAACATGGCTTCCTAAATTACCATCAACCCATTCCATATAACCATTTTCTTCAACTATGGCTCTTTTTGTAACTAAATTATATACATCCTTACTCCAGTTTTGAATAGTAGAATATTTACATAAACTATTTTTACCAACATATATTTCAACAACTCCAGCATGTAAAGAAGTAGTAGAATAGTTTTTAGCAGTACAGCCTTCAATATAATGAAGTTCTGAATCATGGTCAACAATAATAATCGTTCTTTCAAATTGTCCTAAATTTTCAGTATCAATACGAAAATAACTTTGAAGTGGTCTATCTACTTTAGTGTTAGGTGGAATATAAATAAAACTTCCCCCACTCCATAATGCTCCATTTAAAGCTGTATATTTATTTTCAGCATAATTAACTAAATTATTAAAATATTTTCTAAATAATTCTGGATATTTTTTTAAAGCATCATCAGTTGATGTAAAAATAATATTACTATTACTTACATTTTGATATACTACTTCGCTTTCATATTGATTTGAAACTCCTTCAAGATATCTTTCTTCAGCATCAATTACTCCTAAAGAAGAAAACGTTTTTTTAATTTTTTCATCTACTTTATTCCAATCAGAACTAGGATTTTGAAAATTACCTTTATAATATTTTAATTTATCAAAATCAATATTAATTGGTGGACCAAACTTTGGATTTTCAAGCTCTTTAAATTTTTCAAATGCTAAAAGACGAAAATCTAACATCCATTTTGGTTCACCTTTTTTATTTGATAATTCTTTTATAAATTTTATATTTAATTCATTCATACTAATCACTCTTTTATAATACACTATAATATGTTTAAAAACAATTGAAAAAAGTCGCCTATTTTGTTAAAATTATTATAGGAGACTAGTTATGGAAGAAAGTAATAAGCTATTAATATTTGTTAATAAAATTCATTTGCTTTTAAATCTTAAAGAATTAACTTTAGAACAAAAAGATATGTTAACAAACTTTTTATTAATGTATGATGAAGCTTTAGCTGCTTTTAACGTTGAAAATACTATTGTATCATCTACTAGACTCCAGCTTCTATCAACACCTATTTTAGCAGTATTAAATAATCCTACTTTAGATAATGATAATGAAGCTATAAAAATGATTAATGACCATTTAAATAAAAAAGAGGCTGCAAATGAAAAAGGTTATGCCAGAGTTAGAGGGAATAGTAATTATTCTCTTAGTTTAGAAGAAAGAAATGCCCTTGAAAAAATAAATGGTTTTACCCAAGTAATATTAATTTTATCCTCTACTGTTATCATTGGTATTCTTCTTGGAATACTACTATTCTATATAAAATAAAATAGATGCTATTAAACATCTATTTTTTTTCTTCTAATAAATAATTAGTAAATGGATCAGATAGTTCTAAAATACCATGGATTAAATAAAAAAATCCTAAAACAAGAACTTGAACTTCTGGTTCATAATAAAGATTTATCACACTTAAAAGACCGCTTACAATAAAGATAATTAAAGATACTATTCTAAGCATCCAAGTTTTTTTATGTCTATCATGATAATAATCAGCTTTTTTAAGTTTTATTATACTCATTACAGATATCCATAAGAATAGTATTAATGCTAGATTTAAAGAATTTCCTTCAATATCAAGAATACCAAGAAGTATTAACGATATAATACTTGCAATCATTGTAAATAAACCTTCATAATCTTTTGATTTATTTGTTAAAACAAATTGTAATAAATTCATTATTCCATAAAAAGTTAATATAACTAGTAAAATTATCTTAACATTTACATGTTTAATTGAAGGACTAATTAATATAATACTTGCAAGTAATATTAAACATACTGAAGTAATAAGATCAATTTTTGTTTTTCTTTTCATTTATACCTCCAAATTTTCTATCTCTATTATAAAAATCATTAATAATTTCTTCTAGTCTTTCAGGATTAAAATCCGGAAAATAATCATCTATAAAATACATTTCAGCATATGTTAATTGATACAAAAGAAAATTACTTAATCTTTTTTCTCCACCAGTTCTTATTAATAAATCAACTGGAGGAAGATTATTATCCATATACTTATAAAAATTATCTCTATTAATATCCTCTTTTTTTACCTTTTTATTAATTAAATCTTCATGATATCTTTCTGCTGCTCTAATAATTTCTTCTTGAGAACCATAGTTTAAACATATATTTAATACTCCACCTGTATTATCTTTAGTTTTTTGAGTTATTTCATGCATCGCTTTTATAACATCATCTCTAAGTCCTTTTTCAGCACCACTAAATACTATTTTAATATTTTCTTTTACAAGCTTATCATATTTTTTAGTAAACATTTCAATAAATAAATCCATTAAATAGTTTACTTCTTCATCGCTTCTCTTAAAATTATCCGTTGAAAAAGCATAAACACTTAAATATTTAACTCCTATTTTACTAGCATATATAGCTATTTTTTCTAATGCAAGTGAACCTTCTTTATGACCAAGGCTTCTTTTTAAACCTTTATTTTGAGCCCATCTTCCGTTCCCATCCATAATAATAGCTAAATGCTTTAGTTTATCATCAACCATAAATTCTCCTATAAAAATTGTAATTTTATAATACCACAAATAATATTTATAATCAAAAAAATCAATTAATTTTAATAATTGATTTTTAAGTTAAATTAACCTCTTCTTTATATTTTTTCTTTCTTCTTTTTCTTTTACTTTTTTGACACTCAAGAACATATATCCATGCATTACTTTCGCTTATTAGTGTAAAATAACTTTTATTTTTATCTTCATTTTCATAGAAGTTTATTGGCATTCTAACTTCGCCATGAGCATCAATTAATTCATTAAATGATTTAACTTTAATAACATTTAAATCTTCTAAATTTGGCATTTTTGCAATATTTACAATAATACTATCGTAAACTTTTAAGATTTTCTTTAACTCAACAAAATACTTATTTTTTAATTTATTTAATTTATTTATTCTAATAATATATGATAAAGAATAAAGACCAATTAAAACAAACACAATTCCAAAAGCTTTACAAACAACAAAAATATAATCATCACTAATTATTTTCTTAATTATGGTTTTTGAATCAATATTTGTTTTCTTCGTAACTGTTGCATCTACTGCTAGTTGTGATAACGGAATTTTAAATTCAATATTATTTTCTATTTTATCGCTAATTTCTTCACATTCAATATTAGTTTTAACTACCATATTAACATATAAATAACTATCAAGAGCTATTTTAGCAGCAGTTGATTCAAAGTCCTTTAAATAATCATTATATAAATTATAATCAACTTTAACAGGTTCAAGCAAAGTATACTCATAAATACTTTTAAAAGGAATTGTTTGTGATTCCTTAACAACATAATTTTTTACCCAAAGTGGATTACCAGTTGAATTTTTTTCGTATGATTTAATACTTGCCGTTATATAATATATATAATTGCCAGAAACAGCTTTATCAAATTTTATATTATAATTATAATTTACATTTATATAATCAATTAAATTTGTTAGGTATGGGCTATTTTCATCTAAATAATCTTCATCAAAAAAATCGTTTGGTTTTAAGTAAACTTTATATTTTAAACTAGGACTATCCATATAAGAAAGGGTAGCTAAAGTATAGTTTCTAAAACCACGATATAAAAGAGCAATTCCAAAAGAAACAAACAAAATAGTAATTAAACTTAAAACAAAATAAGTCAAAAATATCTTTTTGTTTTTTTTCATAATTACTCCTCCTTTTTATTTAAATGTATCTCTAATCCAAACAGTTGGATATCCAAGGTATTTTAGTACTAAAACTACTTCACCAAGAACATCTTCTTTTGGAACTATATAATCATCTTTATTTTTATTTGCATCCCCCTTAGTTATAAATATCATTTTATCATCAGTTACTCTTATATCTATAATTCGGTGTGTTACAACAACTTTATCTTTTTTATATGCTATAACACTTCCTTCTTCTAGTTTATCGATCTTTGATTTATCATATATAATAGCATCTCCTCTTGAGAAAGCTGGATTCATAGAATCAGTCATAACTGCTAGCATTTTATATCTAAATATTCCCGATATTAATAATATAATTATCGTTAATATTATTAGTATCGGTATTCTAATTATATTATAACTTAATTTCTTACCATATATTTCTGATTTATCTGAATATTTAATTATTCTTCTTGAAAAAAAGTAAATAATGTATGGTAAAAACACGCTTACTACTGCTGTTAAATAATTACCCAAATCAGGAATAAACGGTAAGAAATAAACATATAATGTAATAACTAAGCGATAAATAATGCTTGGAATAAAACTTGCATTTTGAGTAATATAACTACACAATATGTGTTGAGCTACTGCTGGAATAACAACAATGCTAATAAATATAAAAATTTCTTCATTATTACTAAAATTATATGCATTAATATGCATTATAATACTTACAATTATTAATATTATTGTATATATTGCAATTGGTTTTATATCTTTTTGACCATTTTTACAAATAATATATCTAATTATTTCTTGACTTATTATTAATAACAAATCAAATAAAATTCCATTAAGAATAATATCTTTAGTAAACGAAGATAATCCTTTACTAAAGCCTGTAACTAAACCTAAAGCATAAATAACAATAAAATAAGCCATTAGGCTGGCAAGAACAATTCTAATAACGCTTGATTTTATATATTTATTATCTCTCATAAAACCAAATCTTATTAGCATAATAATGGTTAATACCGTAAAGTAAATACCAATTACTCTATTAAACATATTATGTGATAATAATTTATAAAGCATTATAATACATACAAATGTCACAATTTCAATAATATATATTAACGTTTTGTTTTTTTTCATTTATTCACCACTTTTTATTCAACACAAGAAAACATATGTAAGTTTGCAAGTTTTACAATTTTTTCTTATGTTTTAAACATAAGCATTTCGTCTATCAAAACGATAGACGAAATACTTTCTATTTTTAAACTGTTGAATAGCTAAGAACACAAGTTAAATTTACTGTTACATCTGCTGACGGTAATTCATCAGCTTGCGATGGTAATATATATTCTGCTCTAACCTTAAGTGCTTTAGTTTCAGATGCATTAATTGGTCTACTAAGTTCAGTGGTTGTTTCGTTATATTCTGTACCATCATAAGTAACTACATAACTTACAAATTTCTTTTGATCAGCATCAAGCCCACCTAAAGTAATTCCAGTTAATTTAGCATTAAGGGTTCCGGCATTTTGAACGTTAATAGTAAACTCTACATAATCACCTGGTTTTGTTAAAGTAACATCATAATTAATTGCTGTTCCATCAATTGTTGGAGCTGGAATTATTGACTCACTTCCACTAGATAATTGATAACTACTTTCATTAAATTTAACATCATAACTGGTTGTCTTAACTTTTACATTACCAGATATGTTCAATTGTGAAGTTAGTGTCGCAAAACCTACTGACATTACAATTAACGCAACCGCAAAAATAGATAATATAACTACCTGAAGACTTCTTTCTTTATTCATGTTTCCTCCTATCTTATAGTTTATATTATAAAAGATAAAACACCTTTTTTCAAGTAAATTGTCAAGTATTAACTCAATATTACGTTTTTTTTCATAAAAAAATTAATTTTGATAAATTAATTTTAATCTTTAAATAATAATATGGTGCCGAATACAAGAATCGAACTTGTAGCTGAAGCTTACCATGCCCCTGTTTTACCATTAAACTAATCCGGCACTAATAATATTATTATATCAAATAAAAAAGACTATTAAAACCTTAAAAATATGATATAATTACTTATAATAAGAGGTGGCTTATGAGAGAGTCAATTGGTACAACATGGACATATATGTTAGTAATTACTTTTACTTTGATATTCACTGGTTTTTTAATTATAGTAATGTCTTTTACAAAAACATACAAAGTGAAAAATGAAATGACAACAATTATTGAAAAATATGAAGGGCTAACTAAAGAACATTATGCAAATGAAAAAGATTCAAATGGAATAGTGAAAAGAGTAAAAAAAGATTATGGATCAATTAACATAATTAATAATTATTTAAAATCAGTTAACTACACTACTAAATGGACATGCAAAACTACTGATGACCTTAATTTTATTTATTATGGAGCAAGTGATCTTGATAGCTTAACATTAAAAAAAATTGATAAAACAAGCAAACCAGAAAAATATTATTATTGTCTTGGTATAAATTCACAGAAAAAAATAGTTAGTATCCAAGTGTTTTTTAACTTTAATGTTCCTATTTTAGGAAGAATTGGTACATTTAGAGTTAAAGGTGAAACAAACGAAATGTTAAATTTACTATATAAAGACGTTGTAGATAGATAAATTTACTCATAAGAAAAACCCCATTTGGGGTTATTTTTATTATGGTGGCTCCAGCGGGAATTGAACCAGCGACACGAGGATTTTCAGTCCTCTGCTCTACCAACTGAGCTATGAAGCCAAAATGGCGGTTCCTACGGGATTTGAACCCGTGATCTTTTGCGTGACAGGCAAACGTGATAGACCCCTACACTAAGGAACCATTTGGTTGCGGGAGAAGGATTTGAACCTACGACCTTCGGGTTATGAGCCCGACGAGCTACCAGACTGCTACCATCCCGCGATATAACAATGGCGGAGGAAAAGGGATTCGAACCCCTGCGCCGGTCACCCGACCTTCTGGTTTTCAAGACCAGCCCCTTCAACCAGACTTGGGTATTCCTCCAACTGCAATGCAATTACGATTATAACATAGCTCATTAAACATTGTCAATGAAGTTTTAGCTTAAATATTCAAGAGTATGGCAAACATGATATCATGTTTTAAAAGAAAATTATTATATTGAAAACATTGATATAACAATAATTATTTAAAAACCCAAAATTGCTAAATATATTCCCAATATGAAAACAAAAATTGCAGCCATAGTTAATTGTAAAAAAGAAGCAATAAATATTAAAGCAACTACCGAAGAAAAACTTGGTTTTTCTGGAGCAAAAAAAGGCGTATCTGCTCATGCAATAGTTCTTTTATCAAAAAATAAAAAGTCTTTTTTTAGTAAACTCTTGCAATATTAGCATAAAAAAGTTATAATATTAAAGTCTTAATTAATTAAGACAGTGCCTGCCCAAGTGGCGGAACAGGTAGACGCACAGGACTTAAAATCCTGCGAGAATTAACCCTCGTGCCGGTTCAAGTCCGGCCTCGGGCACCATTTTAAAAAAAAATAATTCTTTTAAGAATTATTTTTAATTTCAGAAATTTTGTCTGCTATCCACTTATCTAAATTATTTTTTAGTGGTAGAAAACCAAGCCTTGATTCCTTTACCTTATTTTTACTACTTGTTTTGTAATTAATATTTTTTATTGATAATTTTAATTGTAAATTCTCTTCATCTACATCTAGAATTTGACAATAAACATATTGACCAACTTCTAGAAAGTCATGAACATCATTAACAAAATCATTTGATACTTCAGAAATATGAATTAAGCCGGTATAATTATTAGTAAAATTTACAAAAGCACCATATTTCTCAATTCCAGTGACTTGGCCTTTGACAATACCTCCTACGATATAATCAGCCATAATCTTTCTCCTGATAATATTATATCAAAATTTTTAAAAAAGTGATATAATTATAATTAGTGATTGACATGGAAAAGAAAATTAAAAAAATTATTGAAAAAATTAAACCATATATTAATATGGATGGTGGCGATATTGAATTCATCAAATATGAAGATGGATATGTTTATGTGAAAATGTATGGAGCTTGTGTAAATTGCCCAGCGCGAAGCGAAACTTTAAACGAAGGATTATTCTCCTTTTTTAAAGAAGAAATTCCAGAAGTAAAAGGCGTTATTAATGTTTCTGAATAAAAAAAGAAATCATCATCGATTTCTTTTTTTATGTCTTTTAAATTTATTTAATATTTTATTCAGTTAACTTACTAACAAGTCCGTCAAACATGTTTTCACATGATTTCATAAAATTTTCTTTTAATAATGTAAGATCAACACTACTTTGAGCTGGTGCTGCTGGAACTTCTGGTGTCGGATTTATTGTTGCAACATTTGAAACAACGGGTTGAGGTTCAACCGGAGGTGTTTGTTCAACAATAACTGGAGCAATTTGCACTTCTGGTGTTGGTGCAACTGGTACTGTCTCTGGT
>CAYFSK010000016.1:0-20063 GCA_964345805.1 uncultured Mycoplasma sp. | reverse complement strand
TAAAGTAAGGACTGGACTACTATATCCTGTAGACCAAAACATAGCATACATATTACTTACATTTGATGTATCAAATTTATCACCTAAATTTAAAGTAAAAGAACTATTATTATAACCACTTTGATAAAACATAAAACCCATATTATTAACTTTAGATGTATTAAATTTTTGTAGGTTTATTGTATTTAAATTATTATATTCAATTGATTCTTTGTTATTATTACCAAAAGCACGCACTAAAGATGGACCTGGTTTTACTTCCCCCCTTTGTCCAATAAAAAGATTATTTTCTTCAGTCCAAGTAACTATTACATCCTCACTATTTACATCTGCAAAAAAGCCATATTAGTATTTTTAAAATCTAAAGGATATTTATTATTTAAATCAACAGAATATATATCAGTTATATTATTTACATCAACATTTTGTTTTTTAGTTAAATCAATTACAGTATTACCAAAATTTGTTGATAATTTATTTAAATTTGCTATATTATTTTGCATCTTATTAAGTAATTTTTCAAAAGTTGGTTTAGTACTTGCTATTCCTACTACTGCTCCACTTCTATCATGTTTAATAAAAAATGCCCTTGAAGGTAAATAAACAGCTATAATCATAACAAAACATACTACACTAATTATAGTAATAATCTTATATAAATATTTATCTTTTATATTATCAATTATTCTACTCATAATATTATGATATCACATTATTTTTTAGGTAATAATATTACTCTACTCATTTTACTTTTAGAAAGAATTTCAATAACTTTTTTAGCATCCTTAATATTTAAACTTTGATAAATATCTTTATAATTATCTATTACTTTATCATATCTATTAACATCAAAAATAATATCACTATTAACATTATAATTATTTTCATAACTAATTATTAGATATGCTATTTGTCCTTTAATTTTTCTTAATAATTCTTTTTTATTTATTTCCATATTTAAAAATCTATCTTGTAATAATTTAGTTGTATCATCAATATCTTTTGGACTACATGAGAAAAACGTAAATAAATATTCTTTATCTACTTCACAAAAATAATATAAATCATCTTTAATATATTTGTTAATTAATAACTTGTTAAATGATGATGTTGATGAAAAGTTCACATCAAGTAAAAGATTAAAATAAATCATTAAATAAACTCTTGGTAAAGAAAGGTTCTTTGTTAATATTTTAAAACCAAGAAGTAATCTTTTTTCAGCTACATTAGCAGTTTTTATAACATTATCTTTTTTTACTTCATCTTTTTCTTCTTCATTAATAATACTCGGATTTAAATATTTAGAAAAGTTATATTGTTTAAAAAAATCATTAATAACTTCTTTTACTTCATCTATATTAACGTTACCAGAAATTGTTAAAAACATATTTTTAGGATGATAAAATGCTTTATGAACTATTTTTAAATCATCAATTGAAATAGTATTAACTTCATCAGGAGCGCCTGTTATTAAATGTTTCTTATTATTATAAAAAAATAAATTATCAATTAAAGTTTTATATCCATCATTATATGGATTATCTAATGTAGTTCTTGCTTCTTCAATAATAATTGGTTTTTCTTTTTCTATTTGTTTTTTACTAAAATAAGGATTAAAAACAAAATATAATAAATGAAATAAGTTTTCTTTAAAATTACATGATGATTCAACTTCATAAACAGTTCGATCATATGTAGTATATGCATTAACATTACTTCTTAATTTTTCAAAATACTCATGAGCAGTATTATTTTCATCTTCATTAAATTTAATATGTTCTAAAAAATGAGCTGTTCCATTAGGAACTTCATATATTTTATTATTAATACTAAATTTAGTATGAATACTTCCATATTTAACAGTTAAAGATAAAATATTTTCTTTATCTAAAGATGATTTCCAGATAAAACATCTAAAACCATTAGCAAATGATAATTCATATATTTTTTCATTAACACCTTTTATATTAATTATTTTCATATATCTTCCTCATTTAAAATAAAGATGGTATTTTTCTTAACTTTTTTAGCTAAACAAATAATTTCTTCTTTAGTAATTGTTTTAATTTCTTTTAATTTTCTTTTAATAGAATAAGAGTTAACTAAATATTCTTTCATATAATTATTTAAAATATAATAATCTTTATTTTTCTTTTTATCTATTTCTTCGGATAAATTATTAATAGCATTATCTATTTCCTCTAAAGTAAAATTACCATTACAAAGATCAGATATAATATTATCTATTTCTTTTATAATCTTATCTTTATTTTTCTTATCAAAAGAAATACTAATTGATAAAAGATTAGCAAATCTAAAATAAGAACTAGTAACTTGATAACAATATTTATTTTTTTCTCTTAAGACTTGATAAAGCCTGCTTCTAAGTCCTCCTGAACCTAAAATATAATTATACACAAACATAGTTATATTTTCTTCTTTTAAAGTTAAATTATCTAAATTAAACATATAAAATAAATGACTTTGTCCAAAAACAGATGATTCTTCTTTTATTAAAAGATTATCTTTTTCTTTTACTTTTGTATAATAATTTAGTTTTAATTTATTATTATTATTAATTTTTAAATTATTTTTAAAAATATTAATTATTTTACCAAAGTTAGTATCTCCGATTATATAGACATCTAATTTATTATTAAATAGTTCTAAATAATAATTATATAATATACTTGGAGTTATTCTCTTTAGCTCTTTTTCTTTACCATATAGTGAATATGAGATAGTAGATGATGGATCTAAGTAATTAAAAGCTTTAGTATTTGCTAAAAGAAAAGCTCTTTCTTCAAAACTTTTAATATATTCTAAGATATTTTTCTTAACAAAATTAAATGGTTTTATATTAAACTTATTATATTTTATATTAGGATATAATAAAAAAGATAAAAAGTAAGTTACTATATTATCTAAATAATCTTCTTCTTCGATATATTTTTCATTAATAAAAGTTATTGAAAGTGAAAATACAAGGGTTTCTCCCATAACACTAACAGAAGAAGAATATCTTGCATTATAAAGTTCTTCTTCTTTAATAGATATTTCTTTTCGATCTTTATATAAAGAAGAACTTTCATTTAATACTTCTGATAAAAAATTATAAATAATAAAATTATCTAAAGTAGCATTTAGATTAAAATGAATATATATTGTACTTGTTTTATATCTAGATGTTTTTATAGTATGAATATTATAACCATTTATTTTAATTTTATTTGTTTTAACCATCTATCTTTTTCTTCTTTCATATTCTTTATTAAATGCCTCATCAGTCATACCTGATACATAATCAATAGCTATTCTTTCTATAGGTGTTTTAAGATATGTTTTAGACATGTTTGATAAATAACTCCTGAATATAGGACTATCCATATTTTTATTCTTTAAATCCTTTAAAAGGCCTTCTATAACACATCTAAATTTCATTTCTATTTCATCTCTTTGTTTTTTAGTTAAACTTTTATGATAAATGTTTTCATAATTAAATTTAATTAAACACTTTAAGGCATTAAATACATCATCACTCATTTTTAAATAATTTTGATTTAAACTATTTTTAATAATATCACAAACAATAGTATTTACTATTTGACTATTAGTACATCCTAAAATATCAGTTATTTCTTTTGGTATATTTTTAAAAGTAACTAAATTCATTCTAACAGCATCTTCAATATCTCTGCCTATATAAGCAATAATATCTGATACTCTAACAACACAACCTTCTAAAGTCATAGGTCTTAAATATTTTGCTACTTCTTTATCTTGATAAGAACTATTATATTCATTTAAAAAATCTTCTTTAGTTTTTATTTTAGGATGATATTCATTTGATACAAGTTCTCCATTATGACACATAATAGCATCAAGTGTTTGTAATGAAAGATTTACTCCATTACCATATTTTTCTAAATAAAGCAGTACTCTTATACTATTAATATTGTGCATAAAATAGCCTTGATTAAGTTCCCTTGAAATAATATTTAAGACTCTTTCTCCTTCGTGACCAAATGGAGTATGACCAAGATCATGACCAAGAGCTGCTGCTTCAATTAAATCTTCATTAAGACCAAGAGCTCTACCAATAGTTCTAGCTATTTTAGATACAAGCTGAACATGAATCATTCTTGTTTGAATATGATCATTATTTTTATCAATAAATACTTGTGTCTTATCCATATACCTTGCATAAGATAATGTATATAAAATTTTATCTATATCATGAAAAAAAGGTGTTCTTAAATCAATTTTTTGCTCATTTAAATAAATAGCATCTTCATCCTTACATGCATATTTACTTAAATTACTTCCATGTTTTTTCATATTTAAATATACTTGTTCATTCATTTTACCACTACTCCCTAAAGAAATTACTTAATAATAATATAGCAAAATATGTTACTAATTACAACAAACTTATTTATCTTTTTTTCGCAGAAGAATTTACAAACTCTTCAACATCTTTGGTATAACCAAATGCTTTACCAAATTTTCTGTGAATTAATCCAGTACTATGTAAAGAAGGACATTTAGCAACTTTTTTTAAATAAAGATTCTTTCTTTCATACTTTCTATATCCATCAAAAGTTATATCAAAAGCTTCATATTCTTGCCAAGAATAAAACATATAATCAACTATCTTTTTAACTTCTTGATTGACTTTAATAGGAATATTTTCATCTTTAATTTTTTTATATTGTTTTAAAGCAAGTAAAATATATTTTAAATATACATCACTTTCTTTTCTTTTTCTTGCTGGAAATCTTAAAGTAACTGTTCGATCAGATATATAATTACTTTCAAGATGAGCAGTAAGTCCTTTTCTTGCAAGCGGAGTTGTTGCTATATAATAAGCAAAATCGCTATCTTCATAGCTTGAATCAAATCTAAAAGTAACATATCCCGTTTCTACTAATCTTTCAAGAGGATTTTTATCTTCTGGATGCCCTTTACATGATGCATAAGTTGTTATATCATTTAAAATACAGTATTTAATTACTTCGGTTAATGCTTCAGAGCCTTCACCAAACATATTTGCGTACTTTTCTGCATCTTCTTTAGGTATTTTTTCTGTATAAGGCTTTCCAAATTGATACTCTTCTTTTGTTTCCATTTTTACCTCACGATATACTAGCATTATATCAAAACGATTTCTTCTTTACAATTAATCATTATTTTTAGTATAATATCTTTGTATTTACCCAATAGCCAAGCTGGTAAGGCAGTGGACTCTGGATCCATAATTCCGAAGGTTCGAATCCTTCTTGGGTAACCATAAAATAAAAAACGAAGTATCTTTCGTTTTTTTATTAACTTTTTTTTAAGTCTTTTAGAAACTTTTTATCATCTTTATAGATAAAATAAACAATTATTGATGATAAAAGTGCATAAACAAATGATGTAGTTAATAAAGGAAGTATACCTATTGAATCATCAAAGGCTAAAAAGTTCATCATATTAAATATATTGCCAACATTAATTTTTAATATATTATTAAATAAGATACCAGTTATAAATATTTCTAAAAATAGTTGTAATAAAAGAGTAATTAAATATGATAAAACTACTGCTATAAAAAAGTTTTGTTGTTTTTTAAATAAAAAGAAGAATTTACTTCTTCGCTTTTATATTATATATTTATCCAATATTTGATGAAATAACTTTTTTAAAATTAAAAAAAATAAAATTATATAAACATATAATTATAATCAAAGGTATAAGAATAATAATCTGAAAATATTTAAAAATAAAGAAAAACATTATCATTTCAACTACTAATGCTATGATTTTATTCTTTTTAGAAAAATTCAAGTTTAAAATTACTATATTTGCAATTAATAAAGATAACATTATTACAGAAAATAAATATTCAAATGAAAAAGCAATAGTATTATAAAAATAAATATATGCAAAAATAAATTGGATTATTTTAAAAACAACGATAAATAATGTGATAACAAACATTTTTTGTAGTAACCAAGTTTTAGAATCGATTCTTAAAATTAAGTTATCAAACGAATGCTCAAAGTCGATCATAAAAAAAGTATATGTTATGTACATTAAAAAAACATATTGATATAAATATAGTATCATAGCAATATAATCATTATCAAAAGATGGATAACCAATAACAGGAAATAAATCTTTAACAGAAGTGGCAATAACAAAAGGTCTTACTGTTAAAAAAATAAAATACAGGAAAATTATAAACAGGAAAATTATAAACCACTTATAATTCTTTTTAATAATTTTTAATAATATATTAGCTTGTAAAATCATATAAAATCTCTTTTCTTTTTAGTAACTATATTAAATATAAAGTTACTAACTATTAATAAAATAAAAACTTCTAAAATAGATACAATAATTTCTAGAAAAAAGGAATCATATTTAATAGGTGTAAAATAAGCATGATAAAGAAGAGGCATATTATAAAAATGTCTTACAATATCAAAGTTAAGAAAATTAAGAAAAAACAAAGAACTGTTAATTACCGTTATGATAGTTATTAATAATCTATTAATAATTATATATAGTAGAAAAATAATAATACTTATAATACTAGTAATAATCATACTTCTTAGTAAAAAAAATATTATATAAAAAATTATTGGAAAATTATATAGTGGATGATTTATCATCTTTATATCACCAAATGAAAATATGATAGCACCAGCAAAAGCAAGAATAGAGGATATAAAAATTATATAAACAGTATAAATAATAATATCTTTATTAAACATTTTGATTACCATATTAAAATTATTGTATCTTGATATTATATTATAATTACTCATTATATCTCCGTATAAATACATTATATTTAAATTAGTAGTAAAAAAAAGAAGCATATTATAAAGGGGATTATTCAATGTATTATAAAACTTATACCACAAATTATGAGAATGACTTGCAGATAACGAAGAAATTAATACACCTATTAATAAAAGCAAAAAAATTAATAAATATTTTTTTTTATTAAATTGATGATTAATCTTAATAAATGTTTCTTTAATATTTAGTTTATTAATTTTCTTCATATATTTTTCCATCATCCATAATATATATTACATCAGATAATTTATTCAAATCTTCTTTAATATGGGTACTAATAATAATTAACCTATCTTTTTTAATAGATTTTAAATAGTTTATTAATTTTTCTACAGTTTTTTGTTCTACACCATTAAAAGGTTCATCTAAAATAAGTATTTTAGGATTTTCCATTATTGCTTGAGCAATTCCTAGTTTTTGCTTCATACCTAAAGAATATTTTGAATATTTTTTATTTTTTTCATCAAGAAGATTAACAATTTCTAAGGCTTTATTAATTTCATTATCAGAAATTTTATTTTGTATTTTAGCAAGCATTTTTAAGTTTTCAAAACCTGTTAAGTCGGGAAAAAATGATGGTTTTTCAATTAATGCTCTTAAATCTTTAGGAAAATCATTTTTTGAATTTAAATTTTCGCCATTATAAAGTATTTCGCCAGATGTTGGAACATAAAAACCACATATTATTTTTAATAAAACACTTTTCCCAGCCCCATTTCTTCCATATAATCCATATATTTTTCCGCTTTCCAATTCAATATTAATATTTTTCAAAACTTCAATATTTTTAAAAGATTTACAAACATTCTTAATCTTAATTTTCATTTTAATCATTCCTTTCACAATCTATTATTAATAATTCTTTATCTTTATATTTAAAATAAACAATTATTGATGATATTATAGCAAAAGATAGTGTTACAGATAATAATGGAAAAACCCCAACTTTATCGTTAAATGATATAGCATTCATTATGTTAAATATAACACCTGCACTAGACTTTAATATTGAATTAAACAAAATAGCATATATTCCTATTTCCAAAAAAGCTTCAAAAGCAACATAAGTTAAAAAAGATAGTATTACAGCAACAAAATAATTATGGTGTTTTCTAACTATTATTAAAGATATATTAATATACAAAGTACAATTAAAAATAACATTACATAAATAAAGAAACATAAAAACTATTGGATTACTTACTGTTTTTTCAGTCCAAAATATTGTCTTATATTTTATTGCATATGTTGGATCAAAAGTCTTTGAAAGAGCATAACTAATAATAAATCCTATAATAACAATTAAAGGTAATATAACAATTGATTTATATGATTCAAAAAATATCTTACTTTTTATTTTTTTATAACTCATTCTTGTTGCATCTTGCAAAATAATTTTATTTTTTAAATACTTACTTGTATTATATACTGAAGGAATAATAATAAATAAGAAAAAAAACAAAGAAAAATCAACAAGGGCATACAAAACTACGTTGGTATACACAGTATAAAAATCAATTTTAATATCTTCTTTACTTAATAGTTCATCACAGTATTCTTCATATTCTTTACCATGATAATCTTCTTTAGAACAAAACTCTTTAAATTCATACTCTTTTTTAGCAATATTTTTTTGTGATTTTAAATATGATGTTGTTGAAAATATCAAAGGTATTAATAATATTAAAAAGGAAATAATAATTAAATAATTTTTCTTAATAAATTTCAAAGCTCATACCTCCAAGATTATAGAGAAATTGGTTATAAAATTTAAATTAACCATTCATTGTCCAAATAGCAGAGTGAATAGTTGTTAATAAAGTAGGATCACTACGCCAAATATTTAATCGATAGTCGCCTGGAAGAGCAGAATTAATAAAGTTTTGTGTCTGACCTTCTGAAGTAACAATGCCTTGATATACATTTCCACTTGCATCAATAGGCTTTGAAGCAATATAACAATTAGGGCATGGATCAGTTAAAATGGTATATGTTCTTGTATTTTTATATTTTTGAGTTGTCCAGGTGTTTTTTGTTTTCCAATCAGTCTGTTGAATATTATTCTTTTTCAATTGATATACTAAAGATGTCGAAGGTGGTGAAGGATACGCATAAATCATTAATATATCTGTTGCAACAGCAATGATTAATGTAATTAAAGCATATTTCATAAATTTCATATATACAACCTCTTTTTTTTTATATATAAGCCAATTTCTCTATATATTATTAATTTCATTTTAACTCTTCTTATTTAAAAAGTAAAACAAAACGAAGAATTTACTTCTTCGCTTTACTTATATATTCTCCACTTTAGATAAAAATTCTTTAATTTTATTATTTTTACCATTCTCTAAAAGTTCTTTTGGATTTCCTTCTTCAACAATCTTACCATCTTCCATTAGAACTATCCTTGTTGCAAAATTCCTAATAAAATTTGTTTCATGAGATACAACTATCATACTCATTCCTTCACTAGCAATCTTTCTCATTAAAGAAGTAACCTCGCCTATCATTTCTGGATCAAGAGCCGATGTTGGTTCATCAAATAACATTAAATTAGGATTAATAATTAAAGCTCTTATGATAGCTATTCTTTGTTTCTGTCCTCCAGAAAGTTCTCTTGGATAATAATTTTTTTTATCTTCAAGGCCTATTTTTTTAAGTAGTTCATCTGCTTTTTTTAGTGCTTCTTCTTTACTTAATATACCTAGTTTAACTGGAGCTAAAATAATATTATCAATTACTTTTAAATTATCAAATAAATTAAATTGTTGAAAGACCATACCTACTTTTCTTCTTAAACTTGGTAAATTATCTTTAGAAGTTATTTCTTCATTATCAAGAATTATCTTTCCACTGGTAGGAGTTTGTAAAAAATTAATACATCTAAGTAATGTTGATTTACCACATCCAGATGGTCCTATAATACCTATAACATCATTTTTATTAACTTTTAAATTAATCCCTTTTAAAACTTCTTTTTCACCAAAGCTTTTTCTTAAGTTTTTAATTTCTAACATTATTTAACCTCTTTTCCATTTTACCTACTAATTTAGATAAAATATAAGTTATTGTTAAGTAAATAAGAGCTATTAAAATAAGTGGGAAGAAATAATCATATGTTCTTGAAGCAATAATATCACTTGCTTTAGTAAGTTCTATAATACCTATATATGCACCTACTGCTGTTTCTTTTACAAGGGTAATAAACTCATTACCAAGTGCTGGTAAGATATTTTTAATAGCCTGAGGAAAAACAATATAAGTTATTACTCTTTGGTAATTAAGACCTAAAGCATAACCTGCTTCGATTTGTCCTCTTGGAACCGATGCAAGACCAGCTCTAATAATTTCTGCAACATATGCACCACTATTAATACCAAAAGCTATTATTCCAACAAGTAAGATATTAATTGATGTTGATTTAAAAATTAAATAATATATTATCATTAGTTGCAAGATACTTGGTGTTCCTCTTATAACTGTAATATAGGTTTTAGCTATTAAATTAAGAAATTTTATTCTTTTTGTCTCTTCATGATAATTTCTAATAATAGCCATTATTGTTCCAAGAATTATTCCAATTATAACTGCTCCAACAGACATTAATAATGTATTTTTAAGTCCTGTAAAAATAAATTTATATCTTCCATCATATATAACACTTCGATAAAATTTATTAAATAAATGATTTTCACCTTTTTCTTCTTTTAATAAAGTATGTTTTAAAACTATTTCATCCATTTCTCCACTTTGAATAAGATCATCTATTACTTTATTACAAGCTTCTAAAAGTTCTTGATTATCTTTTCTAACAACCATTCCATAACTATCAGAAAATATTTCTTCAGGAAGTATTTTGATACCTTTAGAAATAAATTTTTTAGCAGGAAGATCATCCATTACAACAGCATCAACTTTATTATCTTTAAGATCTTCTACTGCAGCAAGAAACTTTTTTTCTCTAACTATTTGTAAGTCTGGTCTATTTTCAGTTAAATATGTATCAGCAACCGATCCAAGTTGTACTGCAACTCTGCCACTTAATGTTTCTGGAGATACAATATATGAGTCTTCTTTTACTAGTATTACTTGTTTTGATGTTGCATAATTAATAGTAAAATCTACTTCTAAAGCTCTTTCTTCTGTATATGAAATACCAGCAGCTCCTAAATCAGATTTACCAGTTTTTATTTCATTTATTATTGAATCAAAAGCAACATCTTTTATAATAAGACGTTTATTTAAATGTTTAGCTATTTTTTCTGCTATATCAATATCAATCCCTACTATTTTTCCACCAGAATAATATTCATATGGAGCAAATCCTGCTTCAGTTACAACAACAAGGGATCCACCATTTTCATAATAAGAACATCCAGTTATAAAAATAGCTAGTAAAAAGAATAAAACATATATTAATCTTTTTTTCATATCAACCTCTTAAATAAAAAGGAAGTATTGATGACTTCCTTTTATCCTTTTATAAGATCATCATTGCAATAGTTAAAATAATTATATTTGCTATAGCAATTGTTACAAGTACTTTGCCAACCCATTTAAGCCATGTAGTATATTCTACTTTAGCTAAAGCAAGACCACCCATTATTGCTCCACATGTTGGAGTAAATAGGTTTACAAATCCATTAGCTGCTACCATTTCCATAATAGTTGCTTCAACACTATATCCAACTTCAGCAGCAATTGGTGCCATAATCGGAGTTGAAAGTGTAGCTAGACCAGATGATGATGGAACAAGCACTGAAAGACCAACGTGGAATGTATAATTTAGTGGTGCAAATACCGCTTTTGGAACATGTTTTAAAATGTTTGCAGCATTATATATTAGATAATTATCAAGATGTGTTATACTCATAAGCACATATGCTCCACGAGCAACAGCAACTATTAAAATAACACCAACCATATCATCAGCACCGTCAATAAACTTATCAACAATCTCTGCTTCTTTCATACCATTAATTATACCAATAAGAATTGTCATAATTAAGAACCATAAAGTTGATTCTTGAAAGTACCACTGACCAATAGGAACACCTGCAAGCCATGATAAACCAATGAATTTTGAATTAGCAAAGAAAGTAACTCCAAAGTCTTCCCACGGAATGAAAGATACAATCATTACTAAAAAGGTAAATGCAAATAATGCTAGGGTAATTTTTTGACGAACAGAAAGTTTAACATCTTTTTTCTTATCATCTTTATTTACCCCATAAGTTTCTTCCATTGCTTTTTTCTCTTGTAATGAAAGGAATGTAGAACCTTTCTTTTTAATAATTTTCTTAGCATAAGATGTAACAAAGATAATTGATATTATTAAAGTAGTAATCCATAATACTACACCAAGACCAATAATAACTCCTTGATTGATAGTAACACTCGGAAGTGCTTCTTTAGCAGCATCTACTGCTACACCCACTGCAAAAGGGTTAACTGTTGAACCTAGAACTCCAGATCCTGCACCAAGTAGTACAATTGCAGATGCAACAATAGTATCCATTCCTGCTGCAACCATTGCAGCTGCTAGTATTGCATAAAAACCAACAGTTTCTTCAAGCATACCATATGTTGTTCCACAGATTGAAAAGATAACCATTAATATTATTATTAAGATAGTTTCTTTTCCTTTAAGTTTTTTAATTAAAACTTCAATTCCTGTTTCGATTGCTTCTGTAGAATTAACAATCTTTAGGAATGCACCAAGAATTAGAATGAATAAACATACATCTATTGCATCACCAAATCCTTGAATTGGTGCTAGTAATGTCTGAGGAAGTGTTGCCCCAATTACTCCACTACCATTTACTATCTCTTCTCCTACCATTTTTGCATTAGGTAAAAGATGTGTTAATCCTGCAAGTACAAATATTAATAATAATATAATTGTAAATGCACTAAGAGATAGCGAAAATCTTTTCTTTTTCATTTTTTCTCCTTCTTTTTTTTCTTTTGATACAGTTATTACTGTACCTGTTTTTCCTTCTAAAGCATCAAGTGCTTTATCAAGTGATGTAATAATTGCATCGTTACCTGTTTTTCTGACAAAATCTACAGTTGCTTTTATTTTAGGTAACATACTGCCTTCGCCAAACTCATTATTCTTAATTGCATCTTCTGCTTCATCTAGCGTTAAATAATCTAGTTTCTTTTCATTTGGTTTACCAAAATTAATTGAAACCTTTTCAACAGCAGTTAGAATAATTAATTTTTCAGCCTTAATTGATTTAGCAAGAAGACTACTTGTCCAATCTTTATCAATTACAGCATCAATACCATCTAAAAAGTTATCTTTGCAAGTAACAGGTATTCCTCCACCACCACAAGCTATAACAACAGAACCTTTATTTAATAATTCTTCGATTAAACTAATTTCAATTATTTTAATTGGTTTTGGAGAAGCAACAACTCTTCGATATCCTCTTCCTGAGTCTTCCTTATAAACTGCTTTATCAATTTTACTTCTTTTATTTGCTTCTTCTTTAGTTAGAAATTCACCAATCGGTTTAGTCGGATTATTAAAGGCATTATCATTTGGATCAACTTCTACTTGAGTTATTAAAGTAACAACTTCTTTTTTTATCTTTCTTTTATCAAGTTCATTTTTTAAAGCTTGTTGTAATTGATAACCAATATATCCTTGAGACATTGCTCCAGCCTCAGCAAATGGCATATTATCTTTTTGCAAGTTTTTATATATCATGCCTACCTGTGGACCATTACCATGAGTTATTACTATATTATGGCCATCTTCAATTAAATCAGCTAACTTTTTAGAAGTTGTTTTTAAGAGTTTTTTTTGCTCTCCTGGAGTTTTACCTAAAGCGTTACCACCAAGAGCAATTACTATTTTACTCACTTTAATGTTTCCAGCATTACAGCCTTGATTGTATGTAATCTATTTTCTGCTTCTTCAAAAACTCTTGATTGACTAGACTCAAATACTTCATCTGTAACTTCCATTTCTTTGATACCAAATTTTTCTTCAATTTGTTTACCTATAGTAGTTTCATTGTTATGAAAAGACGGTAGGCAATGTAAGAAAATTGCGCTTGGTTTGGCATTTAGCATAACTTTCTTATTAATTTGATATGGTAATAAAAGCTTTATCCTCTCCTCCCATAATTCCATGGGTTCACCCATCGATACCCACACATCAGTATAAAGAGCATCTGCATCTTTTGTCCCTTCCATAATATCTTCTGTTATATTAATAGAACCACCAGTTTTACTAGCAATCTCTTTACACTCATTAACTAACTTTTTATCAGGCCATAACTCTTTAGGTGCACAACAGGTAAAATTCATTCCCATTTTAGATGACATAATCATAAGTGAACTACACACATTATTTCTTGCATCTCCACAATAAACTAGTTTTTTATCTTCTAAAGTACCAAACTCTTCTTCAATTGTCATAACATCTGCAAGAGTTTGTGTTGGATGAAATTCATTAGTAAGGCCATTCCAAACAGGTACTTTACTATATTTAGCAAGACTTTCAATTATATCTTGTCCAAAACCACGATATTCAATTCCATCAAACATCTTATCAAGAACTCTAGCAGTATCTTCAATTGTTTCTTTATGACCTATTTGTGAACCAGATGGTCCTAAATAAGTTGCATGCATTCCTAAATCATGGGCTCCCACTTCAAATGCACATCTTGTTCTTGTAGAATCTTTTTCAAATATCATCGCAATTTGTTTGCCTTTTAAATAACGATGTGACTCATTATTTCTTTTTTGTTTTTTTAATGTTTTAGCAACTTTTAATAAATGGTTTAATTCTTTAGGAGTAAAATCTAGTTCTTTTAAAAAATCTCTTCCTCTTAAATCTACCATTTTACATCCTCTCTTATAAGTGGCATAGACATACATCTAGGACCACCTCTTCCTCGAACAAGCTCTGATCCTTTTATTTCAATTACTTTTAATCCTTCTTTTCTTAAAATATCATTAGTAACTTCATTTCTCGTATAAACAACTACTACTCCAGGAGCAATACAAAGTGTATTTGATCCATCATTCCATTGTTCTCTTTCTGCGCCAACTCTATCTCCTCCAGCACATGGAATTAATTTAACTTTATGTTTCATATATTTTTCTAAAATTTCTTCTAAAGACATATTAAGTTTCTTAACATTTAAATCTTCAAAAGTAGTTGGATCAAATCCTTCAGTTATTTCATATACCTGAAGTGTTTCAGAAATACCAGGATGATAAGTAAATGTATATTTATCAATTTGAGTAAATACGGTATCAAGATGCATAAATGCTCTTGATGAAGGTATACTAAATGCTAAAATGGCTTCTACTTTACAATTAGGATCTTTAAAGAAATTTTTAGCCATTTGATCTATTGCAGCTGCTTCTGTTCTTTGAGATATACCAATAGCAACTAATTTTTCAGTTATATTAAGTAAATCTCCTCCTTCAGTGTGCCAACCATAATTTCTTCTGAAATATTGAGTAGTATCTTTATAATCTGGATGATATTTAAAAATATATTCAGCATAAATACATTCTCTATTTCTTGTTAAAGAATACATCCTATTTAAACAAATACCATTTCCAACAGATGCAAAATTATCTCTTGTAAAATATAAGTTTGGCAGTGGTGCAGCAATAAACTTTTCTGGAGGATTAACCTCATCTACTAAAGTTTTTTCTATCTCTCTTTTTCTTTCAGGTAAATCCTTAATTTGGATTCCTTCCATCGTTTTTAATACTAATGTTTTAGCATCTTTAATATTATCTAAAAAATTAAACGTTAAATCACGATACTTAATCGTGTTAATACCAGCTTCTTTAATAAACTGGATAATAAAGTTTTTACGAACAGTTTCATCAGCTTCAATAACCTGTGCAACTAAATCCTCAAGATAAACAACTTCAACACCATTATCTTTTAAAACTTTGGCAAAAGCATCATGTTCTTTTTGAGCTTCAGCTAAATGGGGTATGTCATCAAAAAGAAGCTCCGATAGTGTATCAGGAGTTAAATTAAGTAGTTCATTACCAGGCCTATGAAGTAAAACTTTTTTAAGTTTGCCAATTTCACTAGTAACATGAATATTACTCATTTTTCTTCCCTTTCTTTTCTTGATAGTAGATTTTCCCTACTATACTATACAATATCATTTTACCATTTTTAAAAAATAAGTAAATACCAACATTAAAAAAAGAGAACTTTTTTTAGTTATCTTTATATTATATTTCACATTTAGTATCATCGTTACTAAGTGTTTTATATTTTTTAACAACTGCTTTTCTATCTTCTCTTAAAGAGTTAATATCTTGCCAATACAGAAAATAAGCATTAGCATCAGATAATATAGTATAATCACATTTATAAGAATAGATAAAATAATCTTCTTCCGTTTTGGTAGTAGCACTACAACCAGCAATTTGATTCATTATTTCCGCCGATTTAGTAAGATGTTCTATTGATGCTTCTTCTTTTTTTGATTTAAAAGTAACTTCATATGTTTTTATTTTCCCATCTTCAAAAGTATAAGCAAATATATCTTGTTTTCCATCTTTTTGATTAGTTGTACATTTAATTGGTTTATTATTGCTACATCCTGTAATAAATAAAATAATTACTAAAAATAAAATTGTTTTTTCATTTTCACAACTTATTACTTTTATGCTTTATTTGTGAGTAATTTACACTCTATAACTTCATTATATTCTTATTTTTTTAAAAGCAAGAGAAATATTTTATTTTATAATTTGTTGCACTTGACTTTTTAATTTATAATAATTAACTTTGATAATGAACATCATACTTAGAAATAACTTTCTTATATCCTTTTGGTACAACTTCTTTTTTATAAGCTTTTTTATATTCATCAATTTTGGGATCACTTATTCCACTTAGTAAAATAACTTTTTCTTTTAAAGAAGCTTCAAGTTCTCCACCTTCATTTAAAGCATTAGCAAGTACTAAATAATAATTATCTTTCTTTATTGGTTTGGCTAAGTCTTTAGAATTAATACCCGTTACTTGAAGTAACTTAATATTATTAATAACTTCTCCTTTAATACTTTCTACTACAAAAGCATCATAAACATTATAAGTTTCTTTATCAATTATCTTTTTATTTAATTTGTTATTTACTTTAATAACAAAAACATAATCACTTACTCCAATAGCTTTTTCTTTAGTTGAAATATCATGTTCATATAATATACTAGTATGACTTTCTTTATCATCTTTACCAGTTATTAAATAAATAAACAATAACATTGATATTATTACAACAACAAGTACAACTGTAAACATTTTATCCTTCATTTAAATACTCCTTTATTTTATTATATTTTTCTTCATCTATTTCATATACTCCATTATATGGTTGTTCAATATAATATTTATTATCTTTTATGTATAAATAGATATCTTTTTTATCTTTTCTTCCTTTAAATGTTATTTTAATTAAATTACTTGCATTTAAAGGACTTTCATAATAACTTTCTTTATTTGTATTAAGCTCTTTTAAAATATTATATATCTTGTTAATTTTCTTTTTATCATTTATTTCTATAACAATATCATTTTTAATAATTTCAATCGTCTTTGTTTTATTAATTAAATTCAAAGTATATTTACCTTCAATATTATTTGCTTCCAAAAAACCATATACTAAAAAACTTATGATAAAAATAGTTACTATAATGATAATAAGAATTTTCTTTTTCATATTATACCTCTTTATTATTATATAATAATATAAAAAAAAATACTAGTTTCCTAGTATCTTTTATTAAATTGCTTTCTCATCAACAAGATTTTCTTCTAATGCATCAGATGCATCTGTTTCTAGGAATTGTTTTTCAAGTTCTATTTCAATATCATTATATTCTTTAATACCAGTACCCGCTGGAATTAATTTACCAATAATAACATTTTCTTTTAGACCTTTTAATTTATCAACTTTTCCTTTAATAGAGGCCTCAGTAAGAACTCTTGTTGTTTCTTGGAATGATGCAGCTGATAAGAATGAATCTGTTTCCAGTGATGATTTAGTAATACCAAGCATAATAGGATTTCCTTTAGCTGGTACTCCTCCAGATAATAATACTGGTTTGTTTCCATTAACAAATTCTCTTAATGAAACAGTTAATCCTTCAACAAATTCTGTATCACCAGGATCTAGTATCTTAACTTTACTAATCATTCTTTTTACAATTACTTCAATATGTTTATCATTAATATCAACACCTTGAAGTTTATATACTTTTTGAATTTCTTTTAAGATATACTCTTGTGCTGTTAAAGGATCAGTTACAGCTAGTAATTCTTTAGGAGCAATAACACCATTTGTAAGTGGATCTCCTGCTTGAACTATATCGCCTACTTCTTTAATAACTTTCATGTTATAATTTGTTACATGATCTCTTGATCCTGCTTCATTTGTTACAGTAATTGTATATTTTAAATTATTTTCAGTAATATTTGTTACTTTACCAGAAATTTCTGAGATAGTTGCTTTAAATTTAGGTGTTCTTGCTTCAAATAATTCTTCTACTCTCGGAAGACCTTGAGTGATATCTTCACTTGTTGCAATACCACCTGTATGAAATGTTCTCATTGTAAGCTGTGTTCCTGGTTCACCAACTGATTGAGCAGCCATAACTCCTACTGCCTCACCTGTTTCAACAAGATTACCTGTTGCAAGGTTTCGACCATAACATTTTTGACATACTCCCGAATCACTTTTACAAGTAAGAGCACTTCTTATTTCAACTTTCTTTATTCCTGCTTTTTTAATTCTAGCACAAATATTTTCAGTTATTAGTTCATCAGCATTAACAATAACTTTTTTAGTTTCTGGATCAACAATCTTTTTAGATGCAAATCTACCTAAGATTCTTTCTTCTAAAGATTCAATAATAGAATTATCTTTTTCATTAATAAGATCTTCTACTACAACACCAGTAATTGAACCACAATCTGCTTCTTTAACAATAATATCTTGAGCAACATCTACAAGTCTTCTAGTTAAATATCCAGAGTCAGCTGTTTTTAAAGCAGTATCAGCAGCTCCTTTTCTATTACCATGTGATGATAAGAAGAATTCTGATACTTCAAGTCCTTCCATAAAGTTTGAGGTAATAGGTATTTCAACTGTTTCACCATTTGGTTTTGCCATAAGTCCACGCATACCAGCAAGTTGAGTAAAGTTAGATATTTCACCACGAGCTCCTGAATTCATCATCATGAAAAGTGAATTATCAAAATCATTTTCACTAATTCTCTTTAAATCAGCCTTTACTTCATCAGTTGCTTTTTGCCAGTTATTAATTACTTCTTGATATCTTTCTTGTTCAGTAATTAAACCTTTTTTAAATTGTTTATTTATTTTTTCAACATTAGCTTGAGCTTTTTCAATAATTTTATCTTTTTTATCAGTTGTTTTAATATCTGTATAAGACACTGTTGTTCCTGATAAAGTTGAATATTTAAAACCTAAATCTTTTAATCTATCAAGCATTATTGATGTTTCAGTTGTACGATATCTTTTAAATACTTGTGCAATTAATGATTTTAAAGTACCTTTAACAAAAGGTTTTGTAAGAGGCTTCTTTTTAATTTCTTCAGGGATATTACTTCCCATTGGAAGAAAATAAATATCTGGTGTCATACCTTCAATATTATCTTTAGTTGGTTCATTTACAAATGGAAATGAATCAGGTAATATTTCATTGAATTTAATTTTACCTACAGTAGTAATTAAATATTTGTCTAATTGTTCATCAGTAAATATTTTATGTCTAAATGATTTAGCTGGAAGAGCAATTCTTGTATGTAAAGTTACTTCTCTTCTTTCATAAGCCATTAATGCTTCATAACAATCTTTAAATACTCTTCCTTCACCAATTTCTCCGGCTTTTTCTAAAGTTAAATAACAGTTACCTAAAACCATATCTTGAGATGGAGTAACAATTGGTTTTCCGTCTTTTGGATTTAGGATATTATTTGCACCAAGCATTAATAATCTTGCTTCTGCTTTTGCCTCTTCTGATAAAGGTACGTGAACAGCCATTTGGTCACCGTCAAAGTCGGCATTAAATCCTCCACACACAAGTGGATGAAGTCTAATTGCTTTACCACCAATTAATTTTGGTTCAAATGCTTGAATGCCAAGTCTATGAAGAGTTGGCGCTCTATTAAGTAATACTGG